>NZ_JCBANN010000015.1:0-87490 GCF_059761975.1 Achromobacter sp. 46006 | reverse complement strand
GCATGATGCCGATCGCCGCCGCGCCGTTGTCTTGCAGGCCCTGCAGGTTCTGCGTGACCTGGGCCGCCGCGGCCTGGATGCGTTCTTGCAGCAGCGCCAGCCGCTTGGCCGGCGTGCGGGCCTCGGCGGCGATGAACACCAGGCTGCCCACCACCTTCTGGTCCGGCGTGAAGATCGCCGAGCCGATCCCCATCAATCCCGGATCGACCTCGCCGTGCGAGACGCAGACGCCGGCCGCGCGCAATTGCTTGAGGTTGGCGCGGAAGGCATCCCAATCCTCGCCCAGCCCGGCCTCGCGGATCTCGGCGGCGTGCCACAGCATCAGGTTGCGCAACTGGTACGGCGGCAGGTTGGCCAGGATAGGCTTGGCGGTGGCGCCGCGGAACATCGGGAAGGGCCGGCCGCGCGCGTAGCTGGATTCGATGGAATGGTCGGTCCAGTAGCGGTCCACGCACATGACCTTGTCGCCGTAGTAGCTGCACAGCATCAGATTGGCGTTGAGCTCGTCGCCGGTTGCGCGCATGACCTCGCGCGCCGCCCGCATCAGCGGATCGTGGCGGCGCAGGTGCCGGTCCAGCTCGATGATGCGCGAACCGAGCACATAGGCGCCGCCGGCGGTCGGCGCCAGCAGGCCGCTCTCGGTCAGCGACTTGAGATAGCGGTAGGCGGTGGCGCGCGAGCACTCCAGATGCGCCATGACGTCCTCCTGGAACGCGGCGGTGGTGTCGTCGCGGAAGAGATCGAGAATGGACAACATGCGATCGGGAGTGCTCATTGCTGCTGACGCGCCTAGTGAATGTGGAAGCCGCCGTTGACGTCGACCACGATGCCGGTTGAGTAGGAGGACAAGTCCGAGGCCAGGAACAGAATGGCCCGCGCCACATCGGCGGGTGTGCCGAAGCGTTGCAATGGAATGCCCTGTTTGAGTTCTTGTTCCCAATTTTCGCCGAATTTTCCCAGCGTCATGTCAGTCTCGATGATGCCGGGCGCCACGCAGTTGGCACGGACCCCGCGTGGACCCAGCTCCCGCGCCAGCGCCTTGGTGAAGCTGATCACTCCGCCCTTGGAGGCGGCATAGTGCGAACCGCCCAGCAGGCCTCCGCCGCGCAGCGCCGCGGTCGACCCCAAGTTGACGATGGCTGGGCCGCGGTCGCTTTCCAGCAGGCGCGGCAGGGCGGCGCGGGTGACGTTGTAGGTGCCTGTCAGGTTGACGTCGATCATGCGGCGGAACTCGTCTTCGGGCAGCTCCCAGATGCGGGTGGCGGCAACGATGCCGGCGTTGTTCACCAGCACGTCGATGCCGCCCAGCGCTCGCGCCGCCAGTGCGACGGCCTGTTCGCAGGACGCGGCGCTGGCGATGTCGCAATGCAGGTTGATGCGGCCATCGGCGAGCGCGGCGCCGCCGGTTTCGGCGTAGTCGCGGTCCAGCACGGCGACGCTGGCGCCTTGCGCCAGGCATTGCGCCACCACGGCCGCGCCGATGCCACGGGGGTTGGCGCCCCCCGTGACCACGGCGCGCTTGCCGGCCAGCAACCCGGGCGCGCCGCCGCTCATGGCTTCACCAGCGCGCAGCCGCCCTGGTCCAGCGGCCGGAACGCCTGCGCCGCGGGAATCTTGCGCACCAGCTTGTAGTAGTCCCAGTCGCGCTTGGATTCGGACGGCTTCTTCACCTGGAACAGGTACAGGTCGCGCATCACGCGGCCATCCTCGCGGATGAGGCCGTTCTCGGTCATGAAGTCGTTGATGGGGGTGTCATGCATCTTCTTGATCACGGCCTCGGAGGCATCGGTGCCGGCCGCCTTGACCGCGTTCAGGTAGTGCATGGTGGCGCTGTAGTTGCTGGCCTGCACCATCGATGGCATGCGGCCGGTGCGCTTGAAAAAGCGTTCGGACCATTGCCGCGCCTTGTCGTCCTGGTCCCAGTAGAACGGTTCCACCAAGTTCAGTCCCTGGGCGTATTCCAGCCCGACGCTGCGCACGTCGACGATGCTCATGAACAGGGCGGCGACACGCTGCTTGCTGCCCATGATGCCGAACTCGAAGGCCTGCTTGATGCTGTTGATGGTGTCGCCGCTGCCGTTGGCCAGGCCGATCACCTGGGCCTTGGAGGCCTGCGCCTGCAGCAGGAACGACGAGAAATCGGCGCTGGCGATGGGATGGCGGACACTGCCAAGCACCTGGCCGCCGTTGGCCTTGACCACCGCCATGGCGTCGCGTTCGAGCGAATGGCCGAAGGCGTAATCGGAGGTGATGAAGTACCAACTCTTGCCGCCGTCTTCCATCACGCCGTTGGCCACGCCGGTGGCGTAGGCATAGGTGTCGTAGGTCCAGTGCATGCCGTTGGGCGAGCAGGCCTTGCCGGTCAGGTCGGCCGAACCGGCGCTGGTGAAGATCACTACGCGTTTCATTTGCCGGGTCAGGTCCTGCACCGCCAGGGCGATGGCGGAGTTGGGCACGTCCAAAATCAAGTCGACCTGATCATTCTCGTACCAGCGGCGGGCGATCGACACGCCGATGTCCACCTTGTTCTGGTGGTCGGCCGACATCACCTCGATCGGCTTGCCCAACACCTTGCCGCCGAAATCCTCGACGGCCATCTTCACGGCTTCGACGCCGAACTTGCCGGACAGGTCGGCCATCATGCCGGACTGGTCGCCCAGCACTCCGATCTTGACGACGTCGTCCGATACCTGGGCCTGGGCCGACAGCGCTACCGTGCCCAGCGCGCAGGCGGCCAGGCAATGCTTGAAACGGGTCTTCATGGTTTGTCTCCTCGGGGGCTTATGTCTGGGCGCGCCGCCCTGTGCCGGACGGTCGCGCGGGTCTTGCCGGGGTGATGCCTATTCCAGCGTCTGGCCGGCGTAGGCGTCGATGAACAGATTGGGTTTCAGGAAGAAGCTCAGTACCAGCGCGCCGTGGGGCGCGCGCGCCACGTGGCGGTTGCCGCGCGGGCGCCAGACGTAATCGCCGGCGCGCACTTCGCCCTCGGCGTCGACGATCGAGCCTTCCAGCACATAAGTCTGCTCGACTTCGACATGTTCATGCAGCGGCAGCTCGGTGCCGGGCTGCCAGCGGAACAGGGCGGTCAGCAGGCCGGATTCCTTGTCCTGCATCAGCACCTTCATGTCGATGCCTGCCACCTGGGTGGGTTTCCAGGGCAATTCGTCCACTTTCAGGAAGCGCGACGCCAGCGGCGGCAGCGCGTTGGCCGCTGGGCAGCCAGGGGTTTCGAGGGCCATGATGTCTCCTAGCCAGAACTCGTTATGGAAGAAAAACTAAAAATCTTGTTATTGAGTGTTTAAAAATAGTCGCGTATATTGAGATTTATGTCAATCACGTTTTCCAGCAAGGGAAGCGGAGCGACACGGGCCTGACCCAGGGGGAGCACGCGTCAAGGGAGTCATCCCGGTGCGCATGCCGCTAGAGATCAGGCGCCGATAAAACAAGGAGACAAGCTGTGAATCAGGACTATCTGGGCCAGACCTTCGGGCTGGCCGGGCGCACTGCGCTGGTAACGGGGGGCGCGCGCGGGTTGGGCTTCGCCATCGCGGCCGGGCTGGGCCAGGCCGGCGCCGGCGTGGTGATCAACGACCTGTCGCAGGCTTCCTGCGATGCCGCCTGCGAACGGCTGGCCGCGGCCGGCATCGCCGCGCGCAGCGCCGTGTTCGACGTGGCCGACGGCGCCGCCGTGGAACGCGCCGTGGCGCGACTGGAAGCCGATGGCGTCGCCATCGACGTGCTGGTCAGCAACGCCGGCAATCAGAACCGCAAGCCGGTGGTCGACATGACGCCCTCCGAATGGCAGGCGCTGCAGAACGTGCACGTCAACGGCGCCTTCCATTGCGCCCGCGCGGTGCTGCCGGCGATGGCGGCGCGCGGCTTCGGCCGCATCGTGCTGATGTCATCGGTCGCGGGCCAGGCCACCATGCCGAACATTGCCGCCTACGCCACCGCCAAGGGCGCGATCGCGGCGTTCACGCGGGCGTTGGCGGTCGAGTACGGCGCCAGCGGCATCACCTGCAATGCGCTGGCGCCGGGCTTTGTGCGCACCGATTTCACCCAGGGGCTGCAGGACAATCCGCAGTTCCAGTCTTTCCTGTCGACCGCGGTGCCGGCGGGGCGCTGGGCCACGCCGGAGGATATCGCGCCGGCCGTGGTCTACCTGGCCTCGCCTGGCGCCTCGTTCGTCAACGGCCATGTGCTGGCCATTGACGGCGGCCTGCTGGCCCGCATGTAGGAGGATGGCCATGAGCACCCAAGCGGTTCTGTCCGCCCAGGGGCTGGTCAAGCGGTTTGGCGGCTTCAATGCCGTCGACGGCGTGTCCCTGGCCCTGCGGGAAGGTTCCATCCATGCCTTGATCGGTCCCAACGGCGCCGGCAAGACCACCTGCTTCAACCTGCTGACCAAATTCCTGGCGCCCGACCAGGGCGTGATCCACTATCGCGGCCGCGACATCACCGCGCTGGCGCCGGAGCAGATCGCGCGCCTGGGCATCGTGCGCTCGTTCCAGATATCGGCAGTGTTCCTGGGACTGACCGTGTTGCAGAACATGCGCGTGGCGCTGATGCGCCAGCACGGCGACGGCATGCGTTTCTGGCGCAGCCGCCGCAGCGTCGATCGGCTCAACGACCAGGGCCTGGCCCTGCTGGAGGCGGTCGGCCTGGCGGGCCTGGCCGACACCACGGCGGCCTTGTTGCCCTATGGCCGCAAACGGGCGCTGGAAATCGCGATGACGCTGGCCCTGGAGCCCGATGTGATGCTGCTGGACGAGCCCATGGCCGGCCTGGGCCAGGAAGACGTGGCCCGCATCGCGGCGTTGATCCGCCGGGTTTCGGCCAATCGCAGCATCCTGATGGTGGAACACAATCTGTCGGTGGTGGCGGACCTGTCCGATTCCATCACGGTACTGGCGCGCGGCGCGGTGCTGGCCCAGGGCGACTATGCCACGGTGTCGCGCGACGAGCGCGTCATCACCGCCTACATGGGCGCGGACGAGGGGGACGACTGATGCTCTCGATCAAGAACCTCAACGCCTGGTATGGCGAGTCGCATGTGCTGCATGGCGTGGACATCGAAGTGCGGCGCGGCGAACTGGTTACCATCCTGGGGCGCAACGGCGCCGGCAAGACCACCACGCTGCGCGCCGTCATGGGCATTCTGGAGAAGCGGCGCGGGTCGATCCGGCTGAACGGCCAGGAAACCGTGGGCATGGCGCCACACCGCATCCCGCGGCTGGGCGTGGTGTATTGCCCGGAAGAACGGGCGGTGTTCCGCAGCCTGGATGTGACCGAAAACCTGCTGCTGCCGCCGCGCCTGGCCGAAGGCGGCATGTCGCTGGACGAGATCTACGCCCTGTTTCCCAATCTGAAAGAGCGTAGCGGCAGCTCCGGCGGCAATCTGTCGGGCGGCGAGCAGCAGATGCTGGCGATCGCCCGCATCCTGCGCACCGGCGCCCAGTTGATCCTGCTGGACGAGCCCACCGAGGGCCTGGCGCCAGTGATCGTGCAGCAGATCGGGCAGGCCATCCGCACGCTCAAGGCGCGCGGCTTCACCATCGTGCTGGTCGAGCAGAATTTCCGCTTCGCCACCAAGGTGGCCGATCGCCACTACGTGATGGAGCATGGCCGCGTGGTCGATCAGTTGTCGGCGCAGGAGGCGCGCATCGATCCAGAGCGGATCGCGCGCCGCCTGGGTGTCTGAAGGGGAGAATCCTGTGTTCGAAATTTTCGGCGTGCCGTCCTCGGCACTGTTCGGCCAGCTCCTGCTCGGCCTGATCAACGGTTCGTTCTACGCCTTGCTCTCGATCGGGCTGGCGGTGATCTTCGGCCTGTTGAACATCATCAACTTCGCCCATGGCGCGCAGTACACGGCGGGCGCGTTCCTGGCCTGGATGCTGCTCAACTATCTGGGCGTGAACTATTGGGCCGCGCTGGTGCTGGTGCCGCTCATCATGGCCGCGTTCGCCATCGTGGTCGAGCGTGCGCTGATCTCGCGCACCTACCGCATGGACCATCTGTATGGGCTGCTGCTGACCTTCGGCATCGCCCTGCTGATCGAGGGCGGGCTGCGCCAGGCGTATGGCGTGTCGGGCTTGCCGTACACCATCCCCAAGGCGCTGACGGGCGGCGTCAACCTGGGCTTCATGTTCCTGCCCTGGTATCGCGGCTGGGCGGTGGTGGTGTCGCTGGTGCTGTGCCTGGCGGTATGGGTGCTGATCGAGAAGACCCGCGTCGGCGCCATGCTGCGTGCCGCGACCGAGAATCCCACCATCGTGCGCTCGTTCGGCATCAACGTGCCGCTGCTGATCACGCTGACCTACGCGCTGGGCGTGGCGCTGGCGTCGGTGGCGGGCGTGATCGCCGCGCCCATCTACCAGGTCAGCCCGATGATGGGCTCGAATCTGGTGGTAGTGGTGTTCGCGGTAGTGGTGATCGGCGGCATGGGCTCGATCATGGGCGCCATCGTCAGCGGCTTCGGGCTGGGCATCATCGAAGGGCTGACCAAGGTGTTCTATCCGGAGGCCGCCAACCTGGCGATCTTCCTCATCATGGTGCTGGTGCTGCTGTGCAAGCCGGCCGGCCTGTTCGGCAAGCCGCTGCAGGTGCAGAACGTGCTGGCGGCCGAAGCCACGCGCGAGCCAGTGCAACTCGGCCGCCGCGCCATGCGCGTGTGCATGGCGGGCCTGGCCGTGGTGGCGCTGGCCGCGCCCTGGTTCGTCTACCCCACGTTCCTGATGAAGGTGCTGTGCTTCGCGCTGTTCGCCGCGGCCTTCAACCTGCTGGTGGGCTATGTCGGCCTGTTGTCGTTCGGCCATGCGGCCTTCTTCGGCGCGGCGGCCTACGCCACCGGCATCGTCATGAAGCTGCTGGGCGCGACGCCGGAACTGGGCCTGCTGGCCGGGGTGCTGACCGGCGGCTTGCTGGGGCTGGCGTTCGGCGCCATCGCGATCCGGCGCCAGGGCATCTACTTCGCCATGATCACGCTGGCGCTGTCGCAACTGGTGTACTTCATCGCGGTGCAGGCCGGCTTCACCGGGGGCGAGGACGGCCTGCAGAGCGTGCCGCGCGGCAAGCTGTTCGGCCTGTTCGACCTGGACAGCGTGATGCCGATGTACTACTTCACGCTGGCGGTGTTCGCGCTCGGCTATGCCTTCGTGCTGCGGGTGCTGAATTCGCCATTCGGCGAGGTGATCCGTTCGGTGCGCGACAACGAACAGCGCGCCCGTTCGCTGGGGTATTCGACCTCGCGCTACAAGCTGCTGGCCTTCACGCTATCGGCCTCGGTGGCGGGCCTGGCCGGCGGCCTGAAGGTGCTGGTGTTCGGCGTCGCTTCGCTGACCGACGTGCACTGGCATGCCAATGGCGAGGTGGTGCTGATGGCGCTGCTGGGCGGGATTGGCACCGTGTTCGGGCCGCTGGCCGGTGCCTTCACCTTCGTGTCGCTGCAGAATTACCTGGCGCCGCTCGGGTCCTGGGTGCTGATCGTGCAGGGCGCCATCTTCATCCTCTGCGTATTGTTGTTCCGCGACGGCATCATGGGGCTGGTGTCGCGCGCCTGGCTGGCCTTGGCTGGCGCGAAAAAGGAGTCATGATGTTCCTGCATGTGGTGATGTTGCAACTGTCCGGCGCAGCCGATGCGCGCTTCCATGACCGGGTGCAGGGATACTGCGCCCGCATCCTGGCGGAGTGCGACGGGGTGGCGCTCTATGCTTTCCGGCCCAATGCGGCCAGCCGTTCGGATGGCCTGACCCATGCCGTGGTGGCGGGTTTCCGCGATGCCGCGGCGCACGAGCGCTACCAGGTGTCCTCCGCGCACCAGGAAATGAAGGCCTACATGGCCGGCTTCATCGAGCGCATCGTGGTGTACGACGGGGAAATCCCTACAAACCCCTGAATATTCCCTGTTCCGGAAAGGGCTACACTCGCGAATGATTTTTTGCCACCGGACCGTTCCACCCGTCATAGGTTGATAGACCATGGACTACGTATTGCCTCCCCAGCCGCAAACCGCGGTTCCCGTTGCCGGCAGCGCCGCATTGTTCCCGGTGCGCCGCGTCTACTGTGTCGGCCGCAACTATGCCGAGCATGCCAAGGAAATGGGCTTCACCGGCCGTGAAGATCCGTTCTTCTTCTGCAAGCCAGCCGATGCCGTGCTGAGCGTGGCCGACGGCGAGACCGGCAAGATGCCGTACCCGCCCAAGACCTCCAACCTGCACTACGAAATGGAGCTGGTGGTGGTGCTGGGCAAGGGCGGCCGCGACATTCCGGTGGAGCAGGCCAACGACTGCGTGTGGGGCTATGCCCTGGGCCTGGACATGACCCGCCGCGACCTGCAAGGCGAAATGAAGAAGCAGGGCCGTCCCTGGGAAGTGGGCAAGGCCTTCGACCTGTCGGCGCCCATGGGGCCGATCCACCCGCGCAGCGTGGTCGGCACGCTCGACAAGGGCGTCATCTGGCTCGACGTGAACGGCCAGCGCAAGCAGGCCAGCGACATTTCCCAGATGATCTGGAACATCCCCGAAAGCATTGCGTACCTGTCGGGGCTGTTCGAGCTGCAGCCCGGCGACATCATCTTCACGGGCACGCCGGAGGGCGTGGGCGCGGTGGTGCAGGGCGACGTCATCACGGGTGGCGTGGAAGGCCTGGGCGAACTTCGCGTCCAGATCGTTTAAAGTACGTCCCGGAACCGTTTCTTCACTTCAGGAGCGCCAGCATGCGCAGCAAGATCGTGCTGACCGCCTTCGTCGTGTTCGGCTTCGTGCTCGCCGGTTGCAATACCGTGGCGGGCATGGGCAAGGACATGTCGCGGGCCGGCAACGCCATCACCAATGCCGCCGACAAGTAATCGTCCGGCCCAGGTGACAAAAAGCCCCTTGATCGCTCAAGGGGCTTTTTCTTTGGCGCTTTCCGCGCCGGCTCGCGCCATGGGGAAACCGCGCCCCCCGGCAAGGCTGCTAGCCGACGCGGGGGGCGCTGCGTGGGGGCCTCACAACACATCCCCCGCGTAGTCGGCCAGGCGTGAGCGTTCTCCGCGTTGCAGGGTCACGTGGCCCGAATGCGGCCAACCCTTGAAGCGGTCGACCACATAGGTCAGGCCCGAGCTGCCCTCGGTCAGGTAGGGGGTGTCGATCTGGGCGATGTTGCCCAGGCAGATCACCTTGGTACCGGGACCGGCGCGCGTCACCAGCGTCTTCATCTGCTTGGGCGTCAGGTTCTGGGCCTCGTCGATGATCAGGTATTTGTTCAGGAAGGTGCGGCCGCGCATGAAGTTCAGCGACTTGACCTTGATGCGCGAGCGGATCAGGTCCATGGTGGCGGCACGCCCCCAATCGCCGTTGCCTTCGCCTTCGCCCATGTTCAGCACGTCGAGGTTGTCTTCCAGCGCCCCCATCCAGGGCAGCATCTTCTCTTCCTCGGTGCCGGGCAGGAAGCCAATGTCTTCACCGACGGGCACCGTGACGCGGGTCATGATGATCTCGGTGTAGCGCTTGGTCTCCAGCACCTGGGTGATGCCGGCGGCCAGCGCCAGCAGCGTCTTGCCCGTGCCCGCCTGGCCCAGCAGCGACACGAAGTCGCATTCCGGGTTCATCAGCAGGTTCATGGCGAAGTTCTGCTCGCGGTTGCGCGCGGTGATGCCCCAGACGTTGTTCTTGCCATGGGTGTAATCGCGCAGCGTCGCCAGCACCGCCATCTTGCCGCTGACCTCGCGCACCTGGGCGTACAGGGGCATCTGCCCTTCGAAGTAGACGAACTGATTGACCACGAACTGCGAACACAGCGGGCCGTGGATGCGATAGAAGGTGGTGCCGCCCTGTTGCCAGGATTCGACGTCCTTGCCGTGCTTGTTCCAGAAATCCTCGGGCAGTTGCATCACGCCCGAGTACATCAGGTCCGAGTCTTCCAGGACGTGGTCGTTGAAGTAGTCTTCCGCGGCCATGCCCAGCGCGCGCGCCTTCAGGCGCATGTTGATGTCCTTGGACACCAGCACGACTTCGCGCTGCGGGTATTTTTCCTGCAGGGCCCGCACCACGCCCAGGATCTGGTTGTCGGCCTTGCCCATGGGCAGGTCCGAGGGCAGGGTGCTGTGGATGGCGGTGGTCTGGAACATCAGGCGCCCGGTGGCGTCCTTGTTGCCCAGCTTGGCCAGTTCCAGCCCTTCGTCCAGTTGGGTTGCGTCCTGCACCAGGGAGTCGAGCGAGCGGCTGACCTGGCGGGCGTTGCGCGCCACTTCCGACATGCCCTTTTTCTGGTGATCCAGTTCTTCGAGCGTCATCATCGGCAGGAAGATGTCGTGCTCTTCGAAGCGGAACAGCGAACTGGGGTCGTGCAGCAGCACGTTGGTATCCAGCACGAACAGCTTGCGCGGCTCGTTCTGGGCGCGTGGCTTGGCGCGCTTGGCCGGGGCCGTGGCGGCCTTGGGCTGGCGTGCCTGGGCGCGTGGCGCCGGAGCGGCGGGTGCCGGCGGCGGCACCTGGCGGGCCGGGATCTGCGCCTTGCGGGCGGGATGGGCGATGCCGTCGAGCTCGGGCTGCACCTGCAGCTCGTCCTCGTCGTCTTCGGCCAGGGCGGCCTGGGTGTTCGACCGCGCAGCGGCGGCCTTGGTGGTGCGGGCCTGCGCCCGGGCGCTATCGCCCGAGGGGAAGGTCAGGATGGCTGCGGGGCGGGTGGGCAACTTCGGAAGCGGCATATGCGTCACTCTCCAGTGTGGGCCGGCTATGGCACCTGACGGGTATTCCTGTGCACGGCTTAACCGATGCTCTTGGCGGCCTGCAGGACTTCCTTGGCGTGGCCGGGCACCTTCACCCCGCGCCACTCCTGCACCAGCACGCCATACGCATCGATCAGAAAGGTGCTGCGCTCGATGCCGCGCACCTGCTTGCCGTACATGTTCTTCTGCTTGATGACGCCGTACAGGTTGCACACGGTTTCGTCGGCGTCGGAGATGAGGGGGAAAGGAAGCTCGTACTTGGCCTTGAAGTTCTCGTGCGACTTCAGAGAGTCGCGCGAGATCCCGACCACCACGGCGCTGGCCGAGAGGAAGTCGGCATGCAGGTCGCGGAAGTCCTGGCTTTCGGTGGTGCAGCCAGGGGTGTTGTCCTTGGGGTAGAAGTACAGGATCACGGCGCGGCCCTGGCACTGCTCCAGGCTGATCGGCCCGATCGTGCTTTCAGCGGTGAACAGCGGGGCGGGCTTGCCGATGATGGGCATCATCATGTCTGGGGTTCTCCGTTGGGGGGGATGAGGGCGACGACCACGCGCCGGCCCTCTGCCATCAGGATGTTGTAGGTACGCGAGGCGGCGTGGGTGTCCATGATTTCCACGCCGATGCCCGCCGCCAACAGGGGACGCAGCACGTCGGGACGCAGGAACTGCTGCCGGCCGCCCGTGCCCACCAGCAGCACTTCGGGCGCATTGGCCGGGCGGCTGGGGGTGGCTTCAGGTTCGTCCAGGAAAGCCAGCGGGTCGCGCACGGGTTCGGACAATCCGGCCGCCTGGCGCAAGAGGGTGGGGGTGATGTCGGCCGGCGACTGAACGGGCCAAGGGGTAACTTCGCCTTCGGGGCCAAAAGCGACCGAGGAGGAAAAACGTACCTGGTTGACCTCGATATAGCCATCACCGTAAGCGGTGACGGTGTTCAGGGCGGCCGTCGCAGGATCGGTATGCAGCTTCAATAAATACTCCGGCTTTATGGTTCCGATAATAGCGCATCGGGATGGCCAGATGTTGCAAAGGGAATACCCCACGGCTGACGCGTTGCGTTCACGCGCCGCCCTGCGGCATGCGGTCGCCCCCACGGCATGGCGCCGCATGCGGGCGGCGTCCCGGCCGCCCAATCCGTCCCCAGGCAGGCCCCATTTTCGTTCCATTTGCCGCCCAGGCGTCCTTGCGCTAGATTACAGGGTTTTGCTGCGCCGCAAACCCGTGCCGGCGCGGCTTTTGAGCCCGTTTCCCCTTCGCGCTGTCGCGCCCTGGATTTTTGCCCCTTCGCCCCTAAGGATTCCCATCATGAGGAAGTTCTCTCGCATTGAGCGTTTGCCCCCGTACGTTTTCAACATTACCGGCGAGCTCAAGATGGCAGCCCGTCGGCGCGGCGAAGACATCATCGACATGTCCATGGGCAATCCCGACGGCCCGACGCCCAAGCACATCGTCGACAAGATGGTCGAGGCCACCATCCGCCCGACCACCCATGGCTATTCGGTGTCCAAGGGCATTCCGCGCCTGCGCAAGGCCATCTGCGACTGGTACCAGCGCCGCTACGCGGTCGAGTTCGACCCGGATTCCGAAGCCATCGTCACCATCGGCTCCAAGGAAGGCCTGGCGCACCTGATGCTGGCCACCCTGGACCGCGGCGACACCGTGCTGGTGCCCAACCCCAGCTACCCGATCCATATCTATGGCGCGGTCATCGCCGGCGCCAACATCCGTTCCGTGCGCATGACGCCGGGCGTGGACTTCTTCGAGGAACTCGAGCGCGCCGTGCGCGAGTCGATCCCCAAGCCCAAGATGATGGTGCTGGGTTTCCCCAGCAACCCGACCGCCCAGTGCGTCGACCTGTCGTTCTTCGAGCGTGTGGTGGCCCTGGCCAAGGAGCACGACATCCTGGTGGTGCACGACCTGGCCTACGCCGACATCACTTTCGACGGCTATGTCGCGCCCTCGATCATGCAGGTGCCCGGCGCGCGCGATGTCGCGGTCGAGTTCTTCACCATGAGCAAGAGCTACAACATGGCGGGCTGGCGCATCGGCTACATGGTCGGCAACCGCGAGCTGGTCGGCGCGCTGGCGCGCATCAAGAGCTATCACGACTACGGCACGTTCACGCCGATCCAGGTGGCCTCGATTGCCGCCCTGGACGGCCCGCAGGATTGCGTGAGCGAGATCGTGGCGCAGTACCAAAGCCGCCGCGACGTGCTCGCGCGCGGTCTGCACGAAGCAGGTTGGAATGTGGAAATTCCCAAGGCGTCCATGTACATCTGGGCGCAGATCCCCGAACCCTACCGGGCGATGGGCTCTTTGGAGTTTGCCAAGCGCGTCCTGTCGGATGCGAAAGTGGCCGTGTCCCCCGGGATCGGCTTCGGCGAGTATGGCGACGAATACGTGCGCTTCGCTCTTATCGAAAACGAGCAGCGTACCCGCCAGGCGGTGCGCGGCATCAAGGATATGTTCCGCAAGGACGGCTTGCTGTAGGTCCACCCCCGAAGCGCCTGCGGCGCTTCCCCCCAGGGGGGCATGCTGGCGGACCGGCGGAGCCGGATCCGCGGCATCCCGCTCGGGGAGGGCGCCCGTGGACTGTATGCAGCCGTTATTGCGTGAGTGTTTGGAGAAATGAAATGAATTCCCCTCAACGCCCGCCCGCCGAGGGCGCCGCGATGAATCCCATGAAAGTGGGCTTGCTCGGCCTGGGCGTGGTCGGTGGCGGCACCTGGACGGTGCTGTCGCGCAACGCGGAAGAGATCGCGCGTCGCGCCGGCCGCCGCATCGAAGTGACCCGCGCCGCCGTGCGCGACGTGCCCAAGGCGCGCGCCCGCGTCGGCGACACGCTGCCCGTGGATACCGACGTGCACGCGCTGGTGCGCGATCCCGAGATCGACATCGTGGTCGAGCTGATCGGCGGCGACACCCTGGCGCGCGAGCTGGTGCTGGAAGCCATCGCCAACGGCAAGCACGTGGTCACCGCCAACAAGGCGCTGCTGGCCAAGCACGGCAACGAGATCTTCGCCGCGGCCTCCGAGCGCGGCGTGATGGTGGCTTTCGAAGCCGCTGTTGCCGGCGGCATCCCCATCATCAAGGCGATCCGCGAAGGCCTGACCGCCAACCGCATCCAGTGGGTCGCGGGCATCATCAACGGCACCACCAATTTCATTTTGTCCGAAATGCGCTCGCGCGGCCTGCCGTTCGCCGACGTGCTGGCCGAGGCCCAGCGCCTGGGCTACGCCGAAGCCGATCCCACGTTCGACGTGGAAGGCGTCGACGCCGCGCACAAGCTGACGCTGTTGGCCTCGCTGGCCTTCGGCGTGCCGGTGCAGTTCGATCGCGCCTACATCGAAGGCATCTCGCAACTGGCCGCCGAGGACATCGAGCACGCCGAGCGCCTGGGCTATCGCATCAAGCTGCTGGGCATCACCAAGCGCCGCGCCGATGGCATCGAGTTGCGCGTGCATCCGGCGCTGGTGCCGGCCGAGCGCCTGCTGGCCAATGTCGAAGGCGCCATGAACGCGGTGCTGGTCAAAGGCGACGCCGTCGGCCCGACGCTGTACTACGGCCAGGGCGCCGGCGAAGAACCGACCGCTTCGGCCGTGGTGGCCGATCTGGTCGACGTGACCCGCCTGCATACGGCCGATCCGGGCAACCGCGTGCCGCACCTGGCGTTCCAGCCGGATGCCATGGCCGACACGCCGATCCTGCCGATCGAGCAGGTCAGCACCTCCTACTACCTGCGCCTGCGCGTGGACGACCAGCCTGGCGTGCTGGCCGATATCGCGCGCCTGCTCGCCGACCGCTCGATCTCGATCGGCTCGATGATCCAGCAGCCCTCGCATATCGGCGGCGCGGATATCATCTTCCTGACGCACGAAGCGATGGAAGGCAACGTCAACCAGGCCATCGAGCACATCGAGACCTTGCCGTTCGTCCGTTCGAAGGTCACGCGCCTGCGCGTGGAGCATTTGGCATGAGGAAGGCCCACCCCCGAAGCGCCCGCGGCGCTTCCCCCTCAAGGGGGCGCCGGCAGCGGCCCGGCGGAGCCGGCTCCGCGCGGCCTGGCCAGGCTGGATGCAGCGCATTGTGGAGTCATTGATATGAAATACATCTCAACCCGTGGGGGCATGGCGCCCCAGCCGTTCTCCGACATCCTGCTCGAAGGGTTGGCGCCGGACGGCGGCCTGGCTGTGCCCGAGCAACTGCCGCAGATTTCGGCCGAGACGCTCGAATCGTGGCGCGGCCTGCCGTACGCCGACCTGGCGTTCGAAGTGCTGTCGCGCTTTGCCACCGACATACCGGCCGAGGACCTGCGCCGCCTGACCCGCGCCGCCTACACCTCGCAGATCTTCAACAGCGAAGACATCGTCCCGCTGCGTCCGCTCAACAACGGCCTGTCGCTGCTGGGGTTGTCCGAAGGCCCGACGCTGGCCTTCAAGGACATGGCCATGCAGTTCCTGGGCCAGGTGTTCGAGTACGTGCTGACCCAGCGCGGCACCACGCTCAACATCGTTGGCGCCACCTCGGGCGACACCGGTTCGGCGGCGGAATACGCGCTGCGCGGCAAGCGCGGCGTGGCCGTTTTCATGCTGTCGCCGCACGGCCGCATGAGCGCGTTCCAGCGCGCCCAGATGTATTCGCTGCAGGACGAGAACATCCACAACATCGCCGTGCGCGGCGTGTTCGACCAAGCGCAGGACATCGTCAAGGCGCTGGCCGGCGACCTGGCTTTCAAGGCCAAGTACCGCCTGGGCGCGGTCAACTCGATCAACTGGGCGCGCATCGCCGCCCAGGTGGTGTACTACTTCCACGGCTGGCTGCGCGCCACCGACAAGCCGGGGCAGCAGGTCTCGTTCACGGTGCCCTCGGGCAACTTCGGCAATATCCTGTCGGGCCACATTGCCCGCGGCATGGGCCTGCCGGTGCGCCGGCTGGTGCTGGCCACCAACGAGAACAACGTGCTGGAAGAGTTCTTCCGCACCGGCGTCTACCGTCCGCGTCCGGCCGAACAGACCTACGCCACCTCCAGCCCGTCGATGGACATCTCGCGCGCCTCGAACTTCGAGCGCTTCGTGTTCGACCTGGTCGGCCGCGATGCCGACCGCGTCAAGGCGCTGTGGGCAGACATGGCGCGCGATGGTTTCTTCGACCTGTCGGCGCTCAAGCCGCAGTTCGAGGCGCAGTACGGCTTCGTCTCTGGCGCCAGCTCGCACGAAGACCGCCTGGCCACGATCCGTTCGCTTTACGACGAGACCGGCGTGCTGGTCGATCCGCACACCGCCGACGGCGTCAAGGTCGCGCGCGAGCACGTCGAGCCCGGCGTGCCAATGCTGGTGCTGGAAACCGCCTTGCCGGCCAAGTTCTCGGAAACCATCGAGGCCGCGCTGGGCCGTCCGGCCACGCCGCCGGGCAACCTGGCCAACCTGGAATCCTTGCCGCAGCGCGTCGAAGTCATGGACTGCGACGCCGACGCCGTGCGCCGTTTCATCGAGGCCCACGCCAAGGTGTAAAGGCAGCTTGCGGTTGTATGGGGTTGCAACCCCTCGCCGGTGTGTGCCGCGAGGGGTTTTTTACGTTCTCACGCATTTTGGCCACATGCAGTCACGTTTTCCGGGCAGGCATCCGATACAGTGAATCCACCATTCACTCTCGGAGAACACGCCCATGAATCTGAAGACCATGACGTTGGCCCTGGTGGTGACCGGAGTAGGGGTGCTGGCCGGATGCTCATCGCCCTCGGTTATTCAGCAGCGTGACGGCACCTCGACCGTGACGCCCGACGAGCCGACCTACGACAAGAAGTCCGGCATGTACGAGTACGACAAGGACGGCAAGAAGGTCCAGATCAACAAGGACGACGTGAAGTCCATCGAAGAGATCAAGTAATCTCTTTTCGCCGGCTGCCGATGAAAAAAGCCCCTTGCTCTCGCGAGGGGCTTTTGCTTGGCGCCAGGGTGCCTACTTGCCGGCGTCCTCGGCGTGGTAGCGGCCCACGCGTTCGACTTCGTTCTTCGAGCCCAGGATCACGCTGACGCGCTGGTGCAGCTTGTCGGGCTGGATGTCCATGATGCGCTCGGTGCCGTTGATCGAGGCGCCGCCGGCCTGCTCGATCAGGAAGCTCATCGGATTGGCTTCGTACATCAGGCGCAGCTTGCCGGCCTTGCCAGGTTCGCGCGCGTCCCAGGGGTACATGAAGATGCCGCCGCGGGTCAGGATGCGATGCACGTCCGCCACCATCGAGGCGATCCAGCGCATGTTGTAGTCCTTGCCCAGGGGGCCGGTGGAACCGGCCAGGCAATCGTCGATGTAGCGCTTGACCGGGGGAGCCCAATGGCGCATGTTCGACATGTTGATGGCGAATTCCTTGGTGTCTTCCGGCACGCGGATGTTCTCGTGGGTCAGCACCCACGACCCCATTTCGCGGTCCAGCGTGAAGCCCACCACGCCGTTGCCGATGGTCAGCACCAACATGGTCTGCGGGCCGTAGACGGCATAGCCGGCCACCACCTGCTTGTTGCCTGGTTGCAGGAAGTCGCTTTCACAGACCGGCGCGCCAGACACATTGTGCGGGGCGTGCAGCACCGAGAAGATGGTGCCGATCGACACGTTCACGTCAATGTTCGAGGAACCATCAAGCGGATCGAACAGCAGCAGGTATTCGCCCTTGGGGTAGCGGTTCGGAATCAGGTGGATGGTTTCCATCTCTTCCGAGGCCATGGCCGCCAGGTGGCCGCCCCATTCGTTGGCTTCGAGCAGGATCTCGTTGGACAGCACGTCCAGCTTCTTCTGCACTTCGCCCTGCACGTTCTCGCTTTCGAGGCTGCCCAGGACGCCGCCGAGCGCGCCCTTGCTGACCGCGTGGCTGATCGCCTTGCAGGCGCGCGCCACCACTTCGATGAGCAGCCGCACTTCTGGGGCCAGGGCCTGCGCGGAGCGCTGCTGCTCCACCAGGTATTGAGTAAGTGTTTTACGTTTCAAGAGGTTCTCCCTATGCTGCGAATTCTAATGCCTTGGACACGATTTCCTGCACGTTGCGCGACAGCCCCTCGTGGCCGCGCACCCGCTGCAGGGCCTGCTGCATGGGGCCGCGCAGGGCGGGAACGTAGCGTGACCAGTTGTCCAGCGCGCGCGCCAGGCGCGCGGCGATTTCCGGATTGAGCGCGTCCAGCGCCAGTACCTGGTCGGCCCAGAAGGCGTAGCCGGAGCCGTCCGGATGGTGCATGCCGCGGGCGTTGTTCAGGCAGAACTGGAAAACCAGCGCCCGCGCCCGGTTCGGGTTGCGCAGCGTGAATGCCGGGTGCGTCATCAGGTCGCGCGCCGTCTGCACCGTGGTGTAGCGCGCGGCCGCCTGCAGCGCGAACCATTTGTCCACCACCAGCGCGTTGTCGCTCCATTTGTCGTAGAACGCGGCCAGCGCCTGCTGCGGGAAGTCGCCCTGGCCATAGTTGATCAGGGCCGACAAGGCCGCCATGCTGTCTGTCATGTTGCCGGCGTGCTCGTACTGCTGTTCGGCCAGGCGCTGGGCCTCGTGCTCGCCGGCCGCCATCAGGTGGCTGAGCGCCAGGTTCTTCATTGCGCGCTTGCCGGCGGGTACGGGTGCGGGGCTGTACGGGCCAGGCGTCTGGTTGTCATCGAAGGCCTGGCGGAATTCCGCCGCCAATTGCCTGCCCAGCTCGGCGCGCAGGAAATCGCGCGCCACCGCCAGCGCCGGCGGATCGATGGCCTGCATGCGTTCGGCCAGGGTCTTTTCCGAAGGCAGCGCCAGGGCGCGCGCGCGGTAGGCGGAGTCCAGCGCCGGGTCGGTCAGCAGTGCGCGCCAGGCGGCGATGAAGGCCGGGTCGGCGTGCAGCGTGCGGCCGGCCTGGCGCGCCTCGGCCAGCGCCAGGATCTGGCGGGTGGCCAGTTCCTGGCCGGCTTCCCAGCGCGCAAAGGGGTTGCCGTCGTGGGCCGACAGCAGCGCCAGTTCCTCGTCGGTCCAGTCGTAATCGACGATCACGGGCGCGGAAAAATCACGCAGCAGCGACGGCACCGGCATCTCGTCGATGCCATCGAAATGCCATTGCTGGGTCTGCGTGGTCAATTCCAGTAGCGCGGTGTCGTGCTCCGCCCCGTCGAGCCGCAGGGGCAGGGCGCGGCCGTTGCGATCCAGCAGGCCGATGGCGAAGGGGATGTGATACGGCGCCTTGACGAAGCCCGCGGGAGCCTTTTTCTCGACGCCGACGGGCTGGCATTCCTGCGACAGCGTCACGGTGCAGCGGCGCGCGGCGGCGTCGTGGCTCAGCTTGACCGTCACGCGCGGCGTGCCGGCCTGGCGGTACCAGTTGCGGAACACCGAAAGATCGCGGCCCGGGTGCTGGCGCGTGTAGACCGACTCCATGGCGGCGACGAAGTCGTCGCAGGTCACCGCCTGGCCGTCGTGGCGACGGAAATACTCGTCCATGCCCGCGCGGAAACCGGCCTCGCCCAGCAGCGTGTGCTGCATGCGGATGACCTCGGCGCCTTTCTCGTACACCGTGGCGGTATAGAAGTTGCCGATTTCCTGATAGCTGTCGGGGCGGATCGGGTGGGCCATCGGGCCCGCGTCCTCCGGGAATTGCGCCGCGCGCAGTGTCACCACGTCGTCAATGCGCTTGACCGCGCGGGCGCTGGCGGCGGCGGTCTCGTCCATGCCTTGCGCCATCATGTCGGCGCTGAATTCCTGGTCGCGGAAGACGGTCAGCCCTTCCTTCAGGCTCAACTGGAACCAGTCGCGGCAGGTGACGCGGTTGCCGGTCCAGTTGTGAAAGTACTCGTGGCCGATGACCGATTCGATGCCCTCGTAATTGGCGTCCGTGGCGGTATCGGCATCGGCCAGCACGTAGGCGGCATTGAAGATGTTCAGGCCCTTGTTCTCCATCGCGCCCATGTTGAAGTCATGGACGGCGACCACCATGAAGCGGTCCAGGTCGAGTTCCAGGCCGAAGCGGGTTTCGTCCCAGCGCAACGCGCGCACCAGGGAGTCCAGCGCCCACTCGGTCTTGGTTTCGGCGCCCGGGTCGCTATAGACCTGCAGCAGTACGTCGCGGCCGCTGGCGGTCTTGACGGTGGTTTCGCGGTGGGTCAGGTTGCCGCCCACCAGGGCGAACAGATAGCAGGGCTTGGGAAACGGGTCTTCCCATTCGACTTCGTTGCGGCCGTCGGGCAACTGGCGCGAGGCGACCAGATTGCCGTTGGACAGCAGCACCGGGTAGGCCGGTTCGGCGCGCAGGGTCACGCGATAGCGCGACATGACATCCGGACGGTCGGCGAACCAGGTAATGCGGCGAAAGCCCTCGGCTTCGCATTGGGTGAAGAAATTGCCGCCCGAGACGTACAGGCCCATCAGGGTGGAGTTGGCGGCCGGCTTGCAGCGGCTGACGATTTCCACGCTGGCCTCGGCGGGCAGGCCATACAGTGCCAGGCTGTGCTCGCTCAGGTGGTAGCGGTCGGGCGGCAAGGCCTGACCGTCCACGCCTACCGAGACGAGTTCCAGCTCTTCGCCGTCCAGCACCAGGGCGGCGTCGGCGCTGGCGTCGGGCTTGCGCCGCACCTGCATGACGCAACGCACTTCGGTGCTGTCAGGGGCCAGGTCGAAGGCCAGGGAGACCTGCGGAATATCGTAGGGGTAGGGCTGGTAATCCTTGCGGTATACGGTAACGGGCGTGTCTGTGCGCATGGGATTGCAGTCCTGTATGAACGAGAGTCTTATTGTAGTGGCTGGACCGTCACACGCCGCTGTGTCCAGCCGCGGCGGGCGTAAACTTTCGCCGGCCCATGTGGTCAAAGGTCAGTATGATGGGCGCCGTCGCGCAATGAGGAGTTGCAAATGTTCCGTTCTTCCCCGTTCAATGCCGGCCGTTGGGCCGCGGTCTTGGCTGTCCTGGGGGCGCTGGTACTGAGCGGATGCGCCACGCCCACGGTGTCGGCGCGGGTCACTTCGTTCCAGCAATGGCCCACCGGCGTCGAGGGGCAGACCTACCAATTCGTGCCGGCCGACCCCTCGCAAGCCAATAACCTCGAATACCAGTCCTACCAGGATATGGTCCGCGCCGGTATCGGCGCCACCGGGCTGGTGGAAGCGCGCGCCGGTACCAAGGCCCGTTTCGATGTTTCCTTCCGCTATGGCACGACCCAGACCCAGGTAATGGTGCGACGGCCCTATGACCCGTATTTCAATGGCGGCTACGGTTATGGCGGCTTCTACGGCCCGCGCCCCTGGGGCGGATACTACGGTTATTGGGGCCCGGAATGGGTTGACGTGCCGGTGGTGGCCCAGCGAAATACGCTCACCCTGCAGATCCATGACAGCCAGCGCGGCGGGGCGGAGGTCTATCGTTCCAGTGCCTACATTCTCAGCGAACAGGACAATTTCATGCGCATGATGCCTTTCCTGGTGCGTGCAATATTTGACAATTTCCCGGGAAATAATGGCGCTGAACGAGAAATACAATTTCCGTTGCAGTGAGTTTCAGCGGCCACTGGCCGCAATTCAAAAATAAAAAAGGCGCACCATTTTGGTGCGCCTTTGTTTTTTTCTTACTGAAAAATAGCTTTTTATTCCTTGATCAGAAAACTGTCGCGCGTGGCGCCGGCGGCTTCTTCCGCGGCGAGCCAGCGTGGCGCCTTGCCACGACCGCTCCAGGTTTCCCCGGTCTGGGGGTGGCGGTACTTGGGGGCCACGGCGCGCTTGACGGCGTTGCCGGGGCGGGCGCCGGCGCCAGCCTTGCGGCGGCCACCCGCGGCGCGGACAGGCTTGCCGGCGCCGTAGGCGGCGGCGATCTCTTCGGGGGTGATGTCGTATTCGCGCATGGAAGTGATGATCGAAGCGATCACCGGCTTGCGGCGCTTGGTCTGGAGGACTTCAGCCTTCTTTTGGAGCTTGTTGATTTCCTTTTCGATCTTTGCTTGCAGAGCTGCGTAGGTTTCTCGGGCCATGGTTATTCCTGATTATGGAACTGCTTTAATCGCCGGCGAAGTTATGTTTATTTGTTGTGCCTCGCATAATACAGAAATTACCGCCTGCTTGCCGCAGTTCGGAGCTAATTACTTTGTATCAAAACCGCCGGAGAGTCTTTAGGCATGCGGGTTCGTGCCATGAACAAGTTTTGGGAAGGTTGTTCCCAAATTTGGGACTAATTGAAACAAACCTTGCTTTGGTTCACAGGGCGGACGAATAGCTGTCTCGAGATCAGGAGTTGCGCGTTTTTGTTTCGTGAAGTGAGCGAATGGAGGGTATGACGACAAATTTCAGCCGTAGGTCAGGAAGGCTTCTCAGCACTTTTGGGATGGCCGGCGAGATTTATCGGAGCCTTTGCCAAGAGGTCGGACGACCTCGATTGGGCGCGTATGGCGGCGGTATGCGTATTTTCATTCCCACCCTTCGAGAATGTTATGACAGCGTGCATTCACGCATATGTGCGCCTGGTGCGTGGGCCTCGTTTTCCATTTTTCGCTATTTGTTTGTCGAGTTGTATGACAAGTTTGTGACCGAGGGTCAAGGAGTAAGACGTCGAGGGTGGATGGATATGCGCGGTGGGGCGGGCTTATTTTGTCGCGCATGACGCTTCTGATTTGGGACCAGTCCCCAATTGGTTAACTTGCTAGTCAATATGCATGGCGCGCGACGCCGTGCCCGTGTCGGCGGTACGATATAGGCTTGAGCGTCATGGTTGCCGCGTGACCCCGCCGGCGCCCCCAACAGAGTCCTATGAAAATCATCGATCCCGCTATTGCTTCCCTGGCCACCGCCAAATCGCTGTTGCTCGACCCCTGGGGGCTGACCGAGGCCGACATGGCGCGCGCGCTCGGCGAAATCTTCACCCACAAGGTCGACTACGCCGATCTGTATTTCCAGTACACCCGCAGCGAGGGCTGGAGCCTGGAAGAGGGCATCGTCAAGACCGGTAGTTTCTCGATCAGCCAGGGGGTTGGCGTGCGCGCCGTCAGCGGCGAGAAAACCGCGTTTGCCTATTCCGATTCCCTGTCGCCCGAGGCCCTGTTGTCGTCGGCCCACGCGGTGCGTGGCATTGCCCGCCGCGGCGCCGGCAAGGTCAAGGTGGCCGCGCAGGTCGAGGCAGAAATTGGCCGCAGCCTGTATGCCGATATCGACCCGGTGGCGACGTTGAGCGCGCCCGAGAAAGTCGCGCTGCTCGAGCGTATCGAACGCATGGCGCGGGCCCGCGACCCGCATGTGATTCAGGTGATGGCGGGCCTGGGCGCCGAGTACGACGTCGTGCTGGTGGCCGGCAGCGACGGCCGTCTGGCGGCCGACGTGCGTCCGCTGGTGCGCCTGTCGCTGACCGTCATCGCCGAGCGTAACGGGCGGCGCGAAATGGGCCATGCCGGCGGCGGCGGCCGCCTGGGGCTGGCGTACTTCACCGACGAGATGCTGCAGAGCTATGTCGAGCGCGCCGTGCACGAAGCCATGGTCAACCTGGAGGCGCGTCCGGCGCCGGCCGGCGAAATGACGGTGGTGCTGGGCTCGGGCTGGCCCGGCATCCTGCTGCATGAAGCGGTGGGCCACGGCCTGGAAGGCGATTTCAACCGCAAGGGCTCCAGCGTCTTCTCGGGCCGCATCGGCGAGCGCGTCGCCTCCAAGGGCGTGACCGTGGTCGACGACGGCACCATTCCCGATCGCCGCGGCTCGCTCAATATCGACGACGAGGGCAATGCCACCCAGCGCAACGTGCTGATCGAAGACGGCATCCTGCGCGGCTACATGCAGGACACCCTGAATGCCCGCCTGATGAAGACCGCCGCCACCGGCAACGGCCGCCGCGAGTCGTTCGCGCATCTGCCGATGCCGCGCATGACCAACACCTACATGCTGGCCGGCGACAAGGCGCCCGAGGAAATCATCTCGTCCGTCAAGCGCGGCCTGTACGCGGCCAATTTCGGTGGCGGGCAGGTCGACATCACCAACGGCAAGTTCGTGTTCTCGGCCTCCGAGGCCTACATGATCGAGGACGGCAGGATCACGTATCCGGTCAAGGGCGCCACGCTGATCGGCAACGGCCCCGACGCCATGACCCGCGTCAGCATGATCGGCGACGACCTGAAGCTGGATTCCGGCGTGGGCACCTGCGGCAAGGATGGCCAGAGCGTGCCGGTTGGCGTGGGCATGCCCACGGTCCGCATGGAAGGCCTGACGGTGGGTGGGACGGCCTGACCAGAGACGGACTGGCCTGCCGGCAACCCGCCGTTCCGGGCCGCCATGCCGAGTTGGAATCCGGCGTGACGGCCCGAAAAAATTGTGCTAGAGTCTTTTCCCATGAAATTCGCCTCCCCCGCCTTTTACTTTTATTTTTTTGGTTTTCTGAAGCCGCTGGCGGAGGAAGGGAAGCGCTCAATCTGAAGTTTGGAAAGAATCCCCCCAAAAAAGCCGCCAGCGAACTGGCGGCTTTTTTTGTGCCGTCAGCTTGAGGAACAACCCCGGGACCGATCCCGGTGGCGGGAAACCCAGGAGCAGTACCGTGTCACACAATACCGACGACCTTCGCATCCGAGAAATCAAAGAGCTGAACCCGCCCGCGCACGTGATGCGCGAGTTCGCCTGCACCCAGGAGGCTTCCGACACCGTGTTCGCCGCCCGCCAGTCGATGCATCGCATCCTGCACGGCATGGACGACCGCATGATCGTCGTGATCGGCCCGTGTTCGATCCACGACACCCGCGCCGCGATCGAATACGCGAAGCGCCTGAAGCCGGTGCGTGACCGTCTCAGCGCGGACCTGGAAATCGTGATGCGCGTGTATTTCGAGAAGCCCCGCACCACGGTCGGTTGGAAGGGGCTGATCAACGACCCGGACCTGGACGGCAGCTTCGACATCAACAAGGGCGTGCGCGTGGCGCGCGAGCTGCTGCTGGACATCAACAGCCTGGGCCTGCCGGCGGGGTGCGAATTCCTGGACATGATTACGCCGCAGTACATTGCGGACCTGGTTTCCTGGGGGGCGATCGGGGCGCGCACGACGGAGAGCCAGGTGCATCGCGAACTGGCCTCCGGCCTGTCGTGTCCGGTGGGTTTCAAGAACGGCACCGATGGCAATGTGAAGATCGCCGTGGATGCGATCAAGGCGGCTTCGCAGCCGCACCATTTCCTGTCGGTGACCAAGGGCGGGCATTCGGCTATCGTCTCGACGGCCGGCAACGAGGACTGTCACGTCATCCTGCGCGGCGGCAAGACGCCCAACTACGACGCCGCCAGTGTCGACGCGGCCTGCCAGGACATGGCCAAGGCCGGCCTGGCGCAACGCATCATGATCGACGCGAGCCACGCCAACAGCAGCAAGAAGCCCGAGAACCAGCCGCTGGTGATCGAGGACGTGGCGCGCCAGATGGAAGCCGGCGATGCTCGCCTGGTCGGCGTGATGGTCGAAAGCCATCTGCTCGGCGGGCGCCAGGACATGGTGCCGGGCACGCCGCTGGTGTACGGCCAGAGCATCACCGATGGCTGCATCGACTGGGACGCCTCGGTCGCCGTGCTGGAGCGGCTGGCCCATGCCGTGCGCGAACGCCGCCGGGTGGCCCTGACTTCCGGCAAATGAGCGGCGCCCGCCGCAAGCCGCCGGGCCGGGCGGTTTGCGGTGCAGCAAGGCGGGCGGCGTAGAATAACCGGGTTACCCAATCCGAGAATCCGCTGATCATGAACGCTCCCTTGCACGCTGAATCGTTGCGCCGCGCGGTGCCGGCCGCCTGTCTCGAAGCCTTGCGCACCCGTTTTGGCGACCGCTTCTCCGAATCCGCCGCGGTGCGTGAACACCACGGCCGCGACGAGTCGCCATATCCGGCGATGCTGCCCGATGCCGTGGTCTTTGCCCAGAGCACCGAGGAAGTCGCCGAGGTCGCCAAGCTGTGCAACGAGCATCGTGTGCCGCTGATTCCCTACGGCGCCGGTTCGTCGCTGGAAGGCCACATCCTGGCGATCCAGGGGGGCATCAGCCTGGACCTGTCGCAGATGAACAAGGTGCTGGCGGTCAACGCCGAAGACCTGACCGCCACCGTGCAGGCCGGCGTGCTGCGCAAGCAGCTCAACGAAGAGATCCGCAGCACCGGCCTGTTCTTCCCGATCGATCCGGGCGCCGACGCCAGCCTGGGCGGCATGGCCGCCACGCGCGCCTCCGGCACCAACGCCGTGCGCTACGGCACCATGCGCGAGAACGTCATGTCGCTGACCGTGGTCACCGCCGACGGCCGCATCGTGCGCACCGCCGGCCGTGCCCGCAAGTCGTCGGCCGGCTACGACCTGACCCGCATCTTCGTGGGCAGCGAAGGCACGCTGGGCATCATTACCGAAGTCACGGTGCGCCTGTACCCGCAGCCCGAGGCGGTGTCGGCCGCGGTCTGCAACTTCCCCACGCTCGACGCCGCGGTGCAGAGCGTGATCGAGATCATCCAGATGGGCGTGCCGGTGGCGCGCGTCGAGTTCATGGACGCGGCCAGCGTGCGCGCCGTCAACCTGCACAGCAAGCTGACGCTGCGCGAGACGCCGCTGCTGGTGTTTGAATTCCACGGCAGTCCGGCGGGCGTGCAGGAACAGGCCGAAACCGTGCAGGCCATCACCGCCGAGCACGGCGGCATGGACTTCGAATGGGCCGAGCGTCCCGAGGACCGCAGCCGCCTGTGGACCGCGCGCCACAATGCCTATTTCGCCGGCCTGCAACTGCGCCCGGGCTGCCGCGCCAGCACCACCGACGTCTGCGTGCCGATCTCGCGCCTGGCTGACTGCGTGCGCGAGACCGTCGAGGAACTGGACCAGGCCAGCTTCCCGTACACCATCGTCGGCCATGTCGGCGACGGCAATTTCCACGTGCTGATGTTGCTGGATGCCGACAGCGAGCGCGAATGGCAGGAGTCCGAGGCCATCAACCACAACCTGGTACGCCGGGCGATCGCCGCCGATGGCACTTGCACCGGCGAGCATGGCGTCGGCCTGCACAAGATGCAATTCATGGCAGAAGAGCATGGCGATGATGCGCTGGCGCTGATGCGCAGCCTCAAGCACGCCTTCGATCCGAACAACATCCTCAACCCGGGCAAGATCGTTTCCTGGTAAGCCCCGCAGGGCGAGGACAAGCAAGGCCGGCAGTCGCCGGCCTTTGCTTTGCGCGCGCCAGCGCGCGCGCCGCGTGTGCGCGCGATCGCCGGTGGCATCCTGGCGCGATGCGGCGCGCACACGGGACAGGGCGGCTTTACCGCTGGTTACGTGTGCGCGCCGTCGTGGCCGGCCGCTGTACGCAGGATGCGGGTAAATCCCGGCCTGCGTCCAGCCTGCGGTCGCGCTATTGTTGCGCTCATGAATTCATTGGTCGAAACCGGCCTTGCGCAAGTGCAGGCGCCTTATTCGTTGCAGCAACTCGTCGCGGCCCTGTCGGCCGCGCTGCCATCGCATTGCGTGCTGTTTCGTGAAGAGGATACCCGTCCGTACGAGTGCGACGGGTTGTCGCTGTACCGAGCCTTGCCCGCCGTGGTGGCGCTGCCCGAGACCGAAGAGCAGGTGCAGGCCGTCATGCGGATCTGCAAGCGTTTCAATGCGCCGCTGGTGGCGCGCGGCGCCGGCACCGGCCTGTCGGGCGGCGCCATGCCGCACAGCCAGGGCGTGTTGCTGGGCCTGTCGAAATTCAACCGCATCAAGCACATCGACCTGGCCAGCGCGACCGCGGTGGTCGAGCCGGGGGTGCGCAACCTGGCCATCTCGGAGGCCGCGGCGCCGTATGGGCTGTACTACGCGCCGGATCCGTCTAGCCAGATCGCCTGTTCGATCGGCGGCAACGTCGCCGAGAACTCGGGCGGCGTGCATTGCCTGAAGTATGGGTTGACGGTGCACAACGTGCTGCGCGTGCGCATGGTCACGATCGATGGCGAGGTGGTGGAACTCGGCTCCGAGGCACCCGACGCGCCGGGGCTGGATCTGCTGTCGGTGTTCATCGGTTCGGAAGGCATGCTGGGCGTGGTGACCGAAGTGACCGTCAAGCTGATTCCCAAGCCGGCCTGCGCGCAGGTGGTGATGGCGAGCTTCGCCAGTGTCGAGGCCGCGGGCAACGCGGTGACGCAGGTGATCGCCGATGGCATCATTCCCGCCGGCCTGGAGATGATGGACCGGCGCGCGACGCACATGGTCGAACCCTTCGTGCGCGCCGGCTACGACATGGACGCGCAGGCCATCCTGCTGTGCGAATCGGACGGCACGCCCGAGGAAGTGGCGCACGAGATCGCGCGCATGGAAGCCATTTTCCGCGCGGCCGGCTCGACCCGCTGCCAGGTGTCGGCCTCGGAGGCCGAGCGGCTCAAATTCTGGGCAGGACGCAAGAATGCGTTTCCCGCCGCCGGGCGCGTGTCGCCTGATTACTACTGCATGGACGGCACGATTCCGCGCCGTCATCTCGCCCGGGTGCTGGGTGCCATTGAGCAAATGGAAGACGAATTCGGCCTGCGCTGCGCCAACGTGTTCCATGCGGGCGATGGCAACCTGCATCCGTTGATCCTGTTCGATTCGAATAAACCGGACGAAGTGGAGCGCGCCGAGAAATTCGGCGCGGCCATACTCGAACTGTGCGTGCAGGTGGGAGGAACCGTGACTGGAGAGCACGGTGTAGGAATGGAGAAAATAAATCAAATGTGCGTGCAATTCTCTCGCGAAGAACTCGACGCGTTCCTGGCGGTCAAGCGGGCATTCGATCCGCCGTGCCTGCTCAACCCCGAAAAGGTCATTCCTACGCTGGCGCGCTGCGCGGAGTACGGCAAGATGCACGTACACGCGGGCGAATTGCGCTTCCCGGATCTCGCACGCTTCTAGGACGTCTCCCCCATGGATTTCGTCCTGTCGGAATTGTGCGACCAGGTCATGACGGCGCGCGCCGGTCACAAGCCGCTGTTCGTCATGGGCGGCGGCAGCAAGGCGTTCTACGGCAATTATCGGCCGGTGACGCCGCAGGATGGCCATTGCCTGCTGGACATGACCCCGTATCGCGGCATTGTCAGCTATCACCCGTCGGAACTGGTGGTGACGGTCCGTGCCGGCACGCCGCTGGCCGAACTGGAAGCGGCGCTGGCCGAGCATGGCCAGATGCTGGCTTTCGAGCCGCCGCATTTTTCACCCGCCGCCACCGTCGGCGGCTGCGTGGCCGCGGGCCTGTCGGGGCCGCGCCGCATGAGCGCGGGCGCCTTGCGCGACTTCGTGCTGGGGGCGCAACTGCTGGATTCGGACGGCCGGGTGTTGTCGTTCGGCGGCGAGGTCATGAAGAACGTCGCTGGCTATGACGTCTCGCGCCTGCTGGCCGGTTCGCATGGCATCTTCGGCGCCATTCTCGAGGTATCGCTCAAGGTGGTGCCGCGGCCGATGGAGGAGTTGACGCTGATGCTGCCGGCGACCCAGGCCCAGGCATTGGCCAGCTTCGCGCTGTGGCGCGGCAAGCCCTTGCCGATCTCGGCCACCAGCTGGGTGGGCGGTGCCGACGAGGAAGGCCAGATGCATGTGCGGCTGTCGGGCGCGCCCCCGGCCATCGCCGGCGCGCGACAGGTGATCGGCGGCGATCCGCTGTCGCCCGAGGCGGCGCAGGCTTGGTGGAGCGGCTTGCGCGAACAGACCCATCCGTTCTTCGCGCCGGGCCAGCCCTTGTGGCGGCTGGCTTTGCCGCCGACGGCGGCGGCGCTCGGCAGCGGGCGGGCCTTGCTGGAGTGGGGCGGCGGCCAGCGCTGGCTGTCGGGTCCCCAGGACGCAGCCGAACTGCGTGAACTGGCGCAGCGGCTGGGCGGCCACGCGACGCTGTTCCGTACGGCAGGCACGCGGCCGCCGGCCGACGGCGTGTTCCATCCGCTGTCGCCGGGCGTGGCACTGATCACGCGCCGCCTCAAGCAAGAACTCGATCCGGCGGGGTTGTTCAATCCCGGCCGGCTGGTCCTGGAGCTATAGGCATCATGCAAACCAATCTGGCAGCCTGGGCCCGCGATACCGATCTGGGCAAAGAGGCCGACGCGATCCTGCGGCGCTGCGTGCACTGCGGTTTCTGCACGGCCACCTGTCCCACCTACCAGGTGCTGGGCGACGAACTGGACAGCCCGCGTGGCCGCATCTACCTGATCAAGCAGGTGCTGGAAGGCGCCGAGCCGACCCAGTCGACCCAGCAGCACCTGGACCGCTGCCTGACCTGCCGCAACTGCGAGACCACCTGCCCATCGGGCGTGGAATATGGGCACTTGGTGGATATCGGCCGGCAGATTGTCGAGGAACGGGTGCCGCGACCCTGGGCCGAGAAGGCCAAGCGCAAAATGCTGCGCCGGGCCATGCTGTCGCCGCTGTTCGGGCCCGCGATGCGGCTGGGGCAGGCGGTGCGCGGCGCCTTGCCGGAAGCGCTCAGGCGCAAGGTGCCGGAGCGTCGTCCCGCCGGCGCCTTGCCGCAGGTGGCGGGGCATGCGCGGCAGGTGCTGATGCTGGCCGGCTGCGTGCAGCCGTCGATGATGCCGTCGATCGATGCCGCCACCATCCGCGTGCTGGATGCCATCGGCATCGGCGCGCGCATCGCGCCGGGGGCGGGCTGCTGTGGCGCCGCCAGCTTTCATCTGGACGCGCAGGCTGCCGCCCTGGACCAGATGCGCGCCAACATCGATGCCTGGTGGCCGCTGGTGAAGGACGGCGCGGTCGAGGCCATTGTCATGAATGCGTCGGGCTGCGGCGCCATGGTCAAGGAATACGCCCATCATCTGCGCCACGACCCGGCCTACGCGCAGCGTGCCGCGGACATCGTGGCGCTGGTCAAGGACGTGGCGGAAATCGTGGCGCCGCACGCGGCGCAACTGCGCCAGCGGCTGGCGGACAAGGGCGCGCGGGCATCGTTCCACCCGCCATGCACCCTGCAGCACTGGCAGGGACTGCGGCCGTTGTCGGAACGCTTGCTGGTCGAGTTGGGGTTCGAGTTGCAGCCGTTTGCGGAGCAGCACCTGTGCTGCGGCTCGGCGGGCGCGTATTCGGTGCTGAATCCCGACATCGCGTTGGCGCTGCGCGACCGCAAGCTGGCCGCGATCGCGCCGGCCGCGCCGGACGTGATCCTGTCGGCCAATATCGGCTGCATCGGACACTTGCAGAGCGGCACCAGCACGCCGGTGCGGCACTGGATCGAAGTGGTGGACGAGCAGCTGGCGCAGGCCTGATCGCGCGGCCGCCGCGGTGGGTGTTGCCGCGGACACTGTGTGCGGTGCCGCGGCCTGGGCTGGGAGCGGCCTCGCAGATGCGCATGCGCACCGCCAGGCCACGCCCATCACTCCACCGCCTTGACCATCTCTTCCAGAACCTTCTTGGCATCGCCAAACACCATCATGGTGCGGTCCATGTAGAACAGTTCGTTGTCCAGGCCGGCGTAGCCGGAGGCCATCGAGCGCTTGTTCACGATCACGGTGCGGGCCTTGTAGGCTTCCAGGATCGGCATGCCTGCGATCGGCGACTTGGGATCGTTCTTGGCCGCGGGGTTGACCACGTCGTTGGCGCCCAGCACCAGCACCACGTCGGTCTGGCCGAACTCGCTGTTGATGTCTTCCATCTCGAAGACCTGGTCGTAGGGTACTTCGGCCTCGGCCAGCAGCACGTTCATGTGGCCGGGCATGCGGCCGGCGACCGGGTGGATGGCGTACTTGACCGTCACACCGCGCTCGGTGAGCTTCTCGGCCAGTTCCTTGAGCGCGTGCTGGGCGCGCGCCACCGCCAGGCCGTAGCCCGGCACGATGGTGACGCTTTCGGCATTGGTCATCAGGAAGGCCGCGTCATCGGGGCTGCCCGATTTGACGCTGCGCTGCTGCCCGCCGCCCGCCGCCGCGGCCTCGCCGGCCTGGCCGCCGAAGCCGCCCAGGATCACGTTGAAGAACGAGCGGTTCATCGCCTTGCACATGATGTACGAGAGGATGGCGCCGGACGAGCCCACCAGCGAGCCGGCGATGATCAGCATCGGGTTGTTCAGCGAGAAGCCGATGCCCGCCGCCGCCCAGCCCGAATAGCTGTTCAGCATCGACACCACCACCGGCATGTCGGCGCCGCCGATCGGGATGATGATCAGCACGCCAAGCACGAAGGCGATCAGCGTCATGATGATGAACGGCGTCCAGGCCTGCGTCAGCATGAACCACACGCCCATCGCCAGCATCAGCAGCGCCAGCGCCAGGTTCAGCATGTGCTGGCCGGCGAAGACCACCGGCGCGCCCTGGAACAGCCGGAACTTGTACTTGCCCGACAGCTTGCCGAAGGCGATCACCGAGCCCGAGAAGGTGATGGCGCCGACGAAAGTGCCGATGAACAGCTCGAAGCGGTTGCCGGTGGGGATCAGCGTGCCGGCGGCGGCGATGCCGAAGGCGTGCGGCTCGGCCACCACCGCGACCGCGATGGCGACCGCCGCCAGGCCGATCATGCTGTGCATGAAGGCGACCAGCTCGGGCATCTTGGTCATTTCGACGCGCTTGGCCATCAGCGTGCCGATCGAGCCGCCAACCAGCAGGCCCAGCAGCACCCAGCCCAGCCCGATGGTGGCGGTGCCCGAGCGCGCCAGCCCGACGATGAGCGCGCCGGTGGTCAGCACCGCGATCGCCATGCCGGCCATGCCGAAGGCGTTGCCCAGGCGCGACGTTGTTGGATGCGACAGGCCCTTGAGCGCCTGGATGAAGCAGACCGAGGCAACCAGGTAGAGCAGCGTGACGAGGTTCAGCGAGATCATTTCGCTTCCTCCTTGGCCGGCTTCCTGTCTTTCTTCTTGAACATCTCCAGCATGCGCCGCGTGACCAGGAAGCCGCCGAACACGTTGACCGCGGCCAGCGCCACGGCGAACACGCCCATGCCGCGCGCCAGCCCGCCTTCGGTCAGCGCCGCCGCCAGCATGGCGCCGACGATGATGATGGCCGAGATTGCGTTGGTCACCGCCATCAGCGGGGTGTGCAGCGCGGGGGTGACGTTCCAGACCACGTGGTAGCCGACGTAGATGGCCAGCACGAAGATGATGAGATTCATCAGGGTGGGGTTGATCGCTTCCATGCTGTTAGCTCCCGCGCGTCACATTGCCGCCTTCGCACACCAGGCAGGCCGCCACGATTTCATCGTCGCGCTGGATCGCCAGCGCGCCGTCCGCATTGATGATGAGTTTCAGGAAGTCGAGGATGTTGCGGGCGTAGAGCGCCGACGCGTCCGTCGCGACCAGGCCGGGCAGGTTGGTCAGCCCCACCAGGGTCACGCCGTGCTTTCCGACCACCTTGCCTTTTTCGGACAGCGGGCAGTTGCCGCCGCGCTCGACCGCCAGGTCCACCAGCACCGAGCCGGGCTTCATGGCCGCGACGGTTTCGGCCGACACCAGCGTCGGCGCGGGCCGGCCCGGTATCAGGGCGGTGGTGATGACGATGTCGGCCTGCTTGCAGCGCTCCGACACCAGCGCCGCCTGCCGCGCCATCCAGGCCGGCGGCATGGGGCGGGCGTAACCGCCCACGCCCTGCGCGATCTCGCGTTCCTCGTCGGTTTCGAACGGCACGTCGATGAACTTGGCGCCGAGCGATTCGACCTGCTCGCGCGCGGCCGGCCGCACGTCGGAGGCCTCGACCACCGCGCCCAGGCGCTTGGCCGTGGCGATGGCCTGCAGGCCGGCGACGCCGGTGCCCAGCACCACCGCGCGCGCGGCCTTGAGCGTTCCGGCTGCGGTCATCATCATGGGGATCAGGCGGCCGTAGTGGTGGGCCGCCAGCAGCACGGCCTTGTAGCCGGCCAGGTTGGCCTGCGACGACAGCACGTCCAGGCTCTGCGCGCGGGTGATGCGGGGCGCGGCTTCCAGCGCGAAGCCGGTCAGGCCGGCCGCGGCCATCTGCGCGAGGCCCTCGGCGTCGAAGGGATCGAGCATGCCGATGACCACGGCGCCGGCTTTCATCCGCGGCAGTTCGACCGCGGAGGGCGCGCGAACCTTCATGACCAGCTCCGCTCCCAGGGCCTCCTGGGCGCTGCCGAGCGTGGCGCCGGCGGCCTCGTAGGCTTCATCCAGATAGCGCGCCGCGGTGCCCGCGCCACGCTCCACGACAACGGTGTGTTTGCCGCCCACGTACTTCTTGACGGTCTCCGGTGTTGCTGCGACACGGGTTTCCCCGTCTCGGGTTTCCTTTGGTATCCCGATGTGCATCGACGCCTCTCCTCAGAAGGTTCGCCGTAGTTATAACGGATATACGCCCCGGGGAGGAGTTTGCGAGCCGAGCAAAAGAAAAGCCCCATGGGGTTAACCATGGGGCTTGGGGCTCGAGCCCCGGTCATACCGGCCAGACTGACAACTGGCTGCTGGCCGGCACTGGCGCGCAGGCGTCCGGCGTCAGGCCGTCTGCGCGCGAGTCCAGTCGATCAGCGCGGCGGTCAGGTCGCGCAGGTCGGCCTTGAGGCGGCCGTAGTCGGCCGATGGACGCAGGCTGACCTCGTCCATGTAGAGCTTGCGGTTGATCTCGATCTGCAGGCTGTGGCGGCCCTCTTCGGGGCGGCCGAAGGCGCGCACCAGCTCGACGCCTTTGTAGGGGTCGTTGACTGTCACGTTGTAGCCGCGTTCGCGCAGCCATGCGGCGACGAACTCGCGGAAGGCCGGGTCGCTGGTGCTGCCGTCGCGGTCGCCCAGCACGAAGTCGGGGTGGACCAGACCGGGGCGGTCGGTGGCATAGGCGCCGGCGACGCTGGGCATGGAGTGGCAATTGATGTGCCAGACCTTGCCGAACTTCTGGTGGGCGCTGTCGAGCACCTGGCCGAGCGCTGCATGATACGGCTTCCAGCAGGCCTCGATGCGGTGCGTGACTTCCTCGACGCTCAGCTTGCGGTCGTACAGCGGCGTGCCGTCGTCCAGCATGCGCCAGATCAGGCCCTTGCCCAGCTTGACCTTGGACGATGCGTTGACCGCGCCGGGCCAGGCCTGGTCCAGCAGCAGTTCGTCGATTTCATCGGGGGCGCGGTTGGCATCGATGTAGGCGCGCGGAAAGTTCGCGGCGACCATGGGCACGCCCATGTCGATGGCATCGCCCCACAGATCGTCAACCCAGGTGTCCTCGGCGGTGCGCAGGGCGCCGAAATCCACGGCGGGCGCGAAGTCGGGCGGGTAGGTGGTGCCGCTGTGCGGGGAGTCCAGCACCAGCGGGGCCGAGGGCGCCGAATTCGGATATTGCTGCGGAAGGTCGAGCCGATAGGACAGGGGTTGGGTAATTCGCATATAGGGGTCGTGCGTTCGTGAATCGGAGACCCCCGCGCGCCGCGCGGGCGCGGCGGGGGCCGAAGATCGCTTAGTCGATCTTCACGTTGGCTTCTTTGGCGATGCGCTTGTTCTTGGCGATTTCCGCCGAGATCTGCTTGGCGAACGCTTCCGGCGTGTTGGCGGCGGGTTCGGCGCCCAGCGCTTCCAGGCGCGACTTGACGTCGGCTTCGGCGCTGACCTTCTGGACGGCGGCGTTCAGCTTGGCCAGGATCGGCGCAGGCAGCTTGGCCGGGGCGACCAGGCCGAACCACGAGGCGTCGTTGACGGCGGGCAGGCCGACTTCGGCGAAAGTCGGCACGTTAGGCAGGCTGGCGACGCGCTTGGGCGCAGCGACGGCCATGGCGATCAGGCGGCCGGACTGCACGTGCGGCAGGGTCGAGGGCAGGTTGTCGTACATGACGTCGACCTGGCCGGCCAGTGCATCGTTCAGCGCCGGGCCCACGCCGCGGTAGGGCACGTGCATCAGATCGGTGCCCGAGGCCATCTTGAACAGTTCGCCCATCATGTGCGAGACCGAGCCGTTGCCGGCCGAGGCGTACGTCAGCTTGCCCGGCTGGCTCTTGGCCAGCTTGATGAACTCGGCCATGTCCTTGGCCTGCACCTTCGGGTTGATGGTCATGATGTTCGGCACGGCGGCCAGGTTCGAGATCGGCGTGAAATCCTTCTCGCCATCGAAAGGCAGATTCGGATAGATGGCCGGGTTGATGCCGTGCGTGCTGACGGTGGCAATGCCCAGGGTGTAGCCGTCCGGCGCGCTGCTGGCGACAAAGGCGCTGCCGATCGAACCACCGGCGCCGCCGCGGTTTTCCACCACGACGGTCTGGCCCAGTTCCTTGCCCAGCTTGTCGGCGAACAGGCGGCCGACGATGTCGGTGGTGCCTCCCGGCGGGAACGGCACGATCAGGCGGATCGGCTTGCTCGGATAGGCGTCGTCGGCATGGGCGATGCCCGAGGTCAGCGGCGTGGTCAGCGTCGCGACGGCGACACAAAGACCCAGGACTACATTACGGCGTTGCATGAATTCCCCTCTGAATTGGAACGCGGATGCGCAAAAAGGCAGACGCAAACAGGAAGATTCTTTCCTGCAAGCCCAGTTTGCACAAACGAAAGTTTCTCCTTAAGCTATGACTTTTTTTCATGCCTCTTTTGCGGCGAGGTTTCATTATGTAACCTCACGCCCGGCAAACCCGGTATCGAGGCGAGCTCCCATGAGACGGTTCTGTCCTTCGCTCACCGACCTGCAGGCCTTTGAAGTGGCCGCCAGGCACAGCAGTTTCACCCGCGCCGCGCAGGAGCTGTGCGTGACGCAGGGCGCGGTGAGTAAGCAAGTGAAACACCTGGAGGAGTTCGTTGGCGTCGAACTATTCCTGCGCATCAGGCAAGGCCTGGTGCTGACCGAGGCCGGCCGCGGCTACCTGACCAAGATTCAGGCCGGGCTGGGCCAGATCGAGGCGGCCACGGTCGAGCTGATCGCGCATCAGGGGCAGGGGGGCACCCTCAACCTGACCTGCATGCCGACCTTTGGCGCGCGCTGGCTGATCCCGCGCCTGACCGCCTTCATGCGGCTGCGCCCGGACATCCATGTCGAATTCCTGCCACACCGCCAGGGCTACGATTTTTCGTCGCCCGAACTGGACGCCGCGGTCCGCTTCGGCGAAGGCATCTGGCCGGGCAGCGGCGCCGACTACATCGTCGGCCGCGAGATCCTGCCGGTCTGCAGCCCGCGCCTGATCCCAGGAGGCTGTAGCACGCCGGCGGACCTGCTGGCCTATCCCCTGCTGCACCATACCTCGGCCCTGGAGGGCTGGCGCGACTGGTTCGAGCAGGCCGGCTGCGATACCCGGCGCAGCCTGGAAGGCGCGCGTTTCGACCAGTACGCGCTGCTGTCGCAGGCCGCCGCCGCCGGCTTCGGCGTGGCGCTGATCCCGCGCTGCCTGATCGAAGACGAGCTACGCGACGGCAAGCTGGCGGTGGCGATCCAGTTGCCGATCCGCGCGCGCATGGGCTATTACCTTTGCTATCCCGATCAGAAGGCCAACCTGCCGACGCTGCAGGCGTTCCGGACCTGGCTGATGGAGGTCTCGCGGGCGGCCGAGCCGCAACCCGAGACAGAGGCCAGCCCGCAGTAAAATGGCATGATCATGAGTCAAATATCCACCAAGAAGGGCCGCGTTGTCGTCGGCATGTCCGGCGGGGTCGATTCTTCGGTCACCGCCTGGCTGCTCAAGCAGCAGGGCTACGAGGTCGTCGGCCTGTTCATGAAGAACTGGGAAGACGACGACGATTCCGAATACTGCTCCACCCGGCAGGACCTGCTGGACGCGGCCAGCGTGGCCGACCTGGTGGGCGTGGAATTCGAATACGTCAATTTTGCCGCCGAATACAAGGACCGAGTGTTCGCGGAATTCCTGCGTGAATACTCCGCCGGCCGCACGCCCAACCCGGACGTGCTGTGCAACGCCGAGATCAAGTTCAAGGCCTTCCTCGACCACGCCATGGCGCTGGGCGCCGAGCACATCGCCACCGGTCACTACGCCCGCGTGCGGGAAGTGGCGGCCGCAGGGGGCGGCTCGCGCTTCGAGCTGCTCAAGGCGCTGGACGCTTCCAAGGACCAGAGCTATTTCCTGCATCGCCTGAACCAGGCGCAACTGTCGCGCACTCTGTTTCCGCTGGGCGAGATCCACAAGACCGAGGTGCGCCGCATTGCGCATGAGATCGGCCTGCACAACGCGGCCAAGAAAGATTCGACCGGCATCTGCTTCATCGGCGAGCGGCCGTTCCGCGAGTTCCTCAACCGCTATCTGCCGACCGAGCCGGGCCCGATCCTGACGCCCGAGGGGCAGAAGGTCGGGCGCCACGAGGGCCTGTCGTTCTACACGCTGGGCCAGCGCAAGGGCCTGGGCGTGGGCGGCGTGAAGGGCCGCCAGCGCGAGGATGGCACCGCCGAGGCCTGGTACGTGGCGCGCAAGGATCTCGAGCGCAACGTGCTCTACGTGGTGCAGGGGCATGATCATCCCTGGCTGCTGTCCGGCTCGCTGCGGGCGCAGGACGTCAGTTGGGTCGCCGGGCATGCGCCCGCCGCTGGTGAATACGGCGCCAAGACGCGCTACCGGCAGGCCGACGCGGCCTGCCGGCTGGGCGATGCGACCACCGAAGGCTTCGCGCTCGACTTCGGCGAGCCGCAATGGGCGGTCACGCCCGGGCAATCGGCGGTGCTTTACGATGGCGATATCTGCCTGGGCGGCGGCATCATCGTCTAGGCGCGCCGGCCCGCGACGGGCCGCCGCAATGCCGATAGCAGTTCCAGCCAGGCCCCGCGGGCGTCGCGTCCGCGGGGCCTGGCTCATGAAAAGCGGCGCATGCCGACAACGAGAGGAGAGGGATGTGGATGTAACGATGGTGATTTGCCTGCTGGCGCTGGGCGCGGTGGCGGGTTTCGCGGCGGGCCTGCTGGGCATCGGCGGGGGTATGTTGCTGGTGCCGTTCCTGACGATGCTGTTCGCCTGGAAGGGCATGCCGGCCGACCTGGTGGTGCATGCCGCCATCGCCACCTCGATGACCTCGATCCTGTTCACCTCGATCTCCAGCGTGCGCGCGCACCAGCAGAAGGGCACCATCAAGTGGCCGATTGTGTGGGCGATGGCGCCGGGCATCATCCTCGGCGGCCTGCTGTCGGGCGGCGCGGTGTTCGCGGCGCTCAGCACCCTGTGGCTGTCGCTGTTCTTCGCGCTGTTCGTGGGCTATTCCGGCTGGAACATGCTGCGCAACAAGAAGCCCAAGCCCAGCCGCCAGATGCCGGGTGTGGTCGGCACCAGCGCGGCTGGCGCCGGCATCGGCTTCCTGTCGGGGCTGGTGGGGGCGGGTGGCGGCTTCCTGTCGGTGCCGTTCATGGTCTGGTGCAACGTGGCGCTGCACAACGCGGTTTCGACCTCGGCCGCGCTGGGCTTTCCGATCGCCTTGGCCAACAGCATCGGTTACGTCGTGTCCGGGCTCAATGAAGGCGCGACCCGGCCGGGCATGCTGGGCTACATCTATTGGCCGGCGCTGCTTGTGCTGGTGTGCGTGAGCGTGCTGACGGCGCCGCTGGGCGCGCGCATGGCGCATCGCCTGCCGGTGCAGACCCTGAAGCGGGTGTTCGCCTGCCTGCTGTTCGGGCTGGCGGCCTACATGCTGTTCAAGGCCGGCCAGGCATACTGGGCCTGAGCCGGACGCGACCCGGACGTGAAACCGGCCGCGCGAGGCGGCCGGATCGGTGCGGATGTGGGGTCAGGCCGTCCTGGGGATGGTATCCACGAACGACTGGCGCTGCGACAGCTTGTCGTACAGGCGGGCGAGGTTGGCGTGGTCGGCGCGCCAGTCCAGTTCGGCGAAGCGCAGGTCGAGGTAGCCCAGGGCACAGCCCACGGCGATATCGGCCAGGCTGTAGTTGATACCCATGCAGTGGGCATTCTCGCCCAGGCTCTTGTTCATGGCGTCCAGGCTGGCGTGGATCTTGCCGTATTGGCGCTCGATCCATTCCGGGCTGCGCTGCGCCTCGGGGCGCTGCTTTTCCTTGACGATGGTGACGCAGGCGTCCAGCAAGCCGTCGGCGATGGCTTCCCAGCACTTGACAGCCGCGCGGTCGCGGCCCGGCTGAGGAATCAGGCGGGCGACGGGGGACAAGGTATCCAGGTATTCGACGATGACGCGCGAATCGAACAGGGCGCCGCCATCTTCCATGACCAGGCAGGGCACCTTGCCCAGCGGGTTGTACGTTTGGATCTGCGTGTCGGCGGACCAGACGTTTTCGAGTTCAAGCCGATAATCCAGCTTTTTCTCGGCCATGACGATACGCACCTTGCGCACGTATGGACTGGTAAGCGAGCCGATCAGTTTCATGGATTCACAAGCGGAGTCGGAAAGCGGCCGAAGTATAGCAGGCCGCATGACGGCCAAACCGTCCGCGGGACGGAATCCCGCCCAGTTTGCCACAATGTTGCGTGGCCCTGAATGATAAAATCGCCGGGTTTTCCCATCCGCCGCTTTTTCTTTCCCAGACCATGCAAATCGCCGACCAGCTTAGCCAACTTAATGCCCTTTCGCCACTGGATGGCCGTTATGCCTCCCGCGGCGATGCGTTGCGCGGACTGCTTTCCGAGGCCGGTTTCATGGCCCACCGCGTCGAAGTCGAGGTGGCCTGGCTGGTCGCCCTGTCCGATGCCGGCCTGCCGGAGTTGCCCGCCTTCTCGCAGGAAGCCCGTGCCCGCCTGCAGCAACTGGTGCGCGATTTCTCCGAAGCCGATGCCGCGCGCATCAAGGACATCGAGCGCGTCACCAACCACGACGTCAAGGCCGTCGAGTACTGGCTCAAGGAAAAGGTCGCCGATCACGCCGAACTTGCGGCCGCGGCCGAATTCATCCACTTCGCCTGCACCTCCGAAGACATCAACAACACATCGCACGCGCTGATGTTGTCGCGCGCGCGCAGCGAAGTGGTGCTGCCGCGGCTGCGTGAAATTGCCGCCAAGCTCAACGACATGGCGGTGGCCCAGGCCGATCAGCCGATGTTGTCGCGCACCCATGGCCAGCCGGCCAGCCCGACCACGCTGGGCAAGGAATTCGCCAACGTCGCGGCGCGCCTGAACCGCGCCATTGCCGCGATCGAAGCGGTCGAGCCGCTGGCCAAGCTCAACGGCGCCACCGGCAACTACAACGCCCACCTGTCGGCCTACCCCGAAATCGACTGGCCCGCCTTCAGCCAGCGCGTGCTCGCCGGCCTGGGCCTGACCCAGAACCGCCACACCATCCAGATCGAACCGCACGACTGGATGTCGGCGCTGTTCGACGCCATCGTGCGCGCCAACATCATCGTGCTCGACCTGGACCGCGACATCTGGGGCTACGTGGCCCTGGGCTACTTCAAGCAGCGCCTGAAGGAGGGCGAGGTCGGTTCGTCGACCATGCCGCACAAGGTCAACCCGATCGACTTCGAGAATTCCGAAGGCAACCTGGGCCTGGCCAACGCCGTGCTGCGCCACCTGTCCGACAAGCTGCCGATCTCCCGCTGGCAGCGCGACCTGACCGACTCCACCGTGTTGCGCAACCTGGGCGTGGGCCTGGGCTACTGCCTGGTGGCCTGGGATGCCTGCATGCGCGGCCTGGGCAAGCTGGAAGTCAACACCGCCGCGATCGACGCCGATATCGACGCCTGCTGGGAAGTGCTGGCCGAGCCGGTGCAGACCGTCATGCGCCGCTACGGTCTGCCGCAGCCGTACGAACAGCTCAAGGCCCTGACGCGCGGCAAGGGCATCACCGAGGAAGCCCTGCGGGAATTCATCCAGGGCCTGGCCCTGCCGGACGAGCCCAAGGCGCGCCTCCTGGCGATGACCCCGCGTTCGTACATCGGCCTGGCCGCGGATCTGGCCCGGGCGGTATAGTCGCCTCGCCGCGCGCGACTGCGCGCGGCATTCTTGTCGTACTTACGGGAGATTGCAATGAAGAAGTTGTCCACGCTTGCCGCGCTGGCCTGTCTGACCGTCGGGTCGCTGCTGGCGACCTCGGCCCGGGCGCAGTTCGCCAAGCCTGAAGATGCCGTCAAGTACCGCCAGTCGGCGTTGACGCTGATGGCTTCGCACTTCGGTCGCATGGTGCCGGTGGTCAAGGGGCAGGCGCCCTACGACGCGGCCCAGATCAAGGCCAATGTCGAAGTGCTCAAGACGCTGTCGGCGTTGCCCTGGACGGCCTTTGGCGCGGGTACCGAAGGCGGCGACGCGCGTCCGGAAATCTGGAGCGACGCGGCGGGTTTCAAGCAGAAGCAGCAGGCGTTCCAGGACAACATCGTCAAGCTGTCGGCCGCCGCCGATGCCGGCGACCTCGACAAGCTGCGCGCCGCCTTCGGCGACGTTGGCGCAAGCTGCAAGGCCTGCCACGACAGCTATCGCAAGAAGAAGTAAACCGGCCTAGTTGTGCGCCGGGACTTGCAAAAAGCCCCTCGGGATCGCCGAGGGGCTTTTTCATTGGCGCCAGCGCGCGGCAATCGCCGCCAGCCTACGAGAATGACATGTCGGCCGCGATCTCGAGTGAGCGGATCCACAGCACCAGTCCGGTAACACAGGCGCCCAGGAGCAGCGCGCGCAGCCATACCGCCAGCCCGTCCTGCGTCGGCGCGGTGCCCGGCGGTACGTCCTTCGGATCGACGTTGCCGGTGATGATGGCGCGTACCAGGCGCTTGCGCCGCACCAGGGCATACCAGGCCACGGCCAGCAGATGCAGGGCCACCAGGGCGAGGATGACCCATTCGTTGAGCTTGTGCCATGAGGTCAGCAGGTTGGCGGTGGATTCGCTGACATGGCCAAACAACGGTCCCTGGGTCATGATGTCGTCAGTGGCGAACAGGCCGCTGACGGCCTGGAAGCCGACCACCAGCAGCAGCGCCAGCACCGATAGCGCGCCCAGCGGATTGTGCCCGGCAGGCGCGGCCGCGCCTTTGAGGTAGCGGGCCACCGCGAGCGGTCCGCGCACGAACTGGGAGAAGCGCGCATAGCGCGGGCCGATGAAGCCCCACAGCACGCGGAAGATGATCAGGCCGAGCGCGGCGCAGCCGAAGCGCACATGCCAGTCCATGTACAGGCCGCCGAGTTTCACGCTGACGAAGGCGCCAACGATGCAGGCGACCAGCGCCCAATGAAACAGGCGGGTGGGAAGATCCCAGATACGGATGGCGAGGCGATTGGTTTGCATGGTGGAGGCGCCGTGACTGCATTGCCCGCGACTTTATCACGCACAAATGAAGCCGCCACGGCGCGGGCCGTGGCGGTAGGGGGGCTGGGACGGAACCCTGGCTCAGCGAGCGGCGCGCCGCACCGGCTCGATGCGATGCACGTGCTCGTGGCGGAAGCGGATACGCTGGCCGGGGGCCTTCTGCGCGGCGTTTCCGCACGGCACGACTTCCGTGGTGTAGGTGGTCGTGCCATCGATCGGTGCGTTGAAAATCACGGTGGCGCGAATCGCCGGGCCGTGCGCCGGTTGCAGGTAAACGATGTCGCCGATATGGATCGGCATGTCGTCCAGCTTGGTGTGGGCCGGGCGCCGGATTAGGTCCGAGGTGGTGAAGCGAGTATTCATGATGTGTTCTCTTTCAAGTTCTTGTTATGGGAATTGCCGCGTCTTGCTTGCTGCCTGGCCGGGACGAGGGCGCTGTCGCGCCTCGTGTCAGGTCATGCATGACGCTAACGTAACGCATATCCGCCGCCGGTCCTTTGCGCATTCTCATGGTTTGCGGGCGCGCCGGACAGGCTGCGGGTGCGGCCCCTGGCCTGAGCCAGGGGGGGCTGCCGGGACCGCCGGCATCAGTGGCTGGCGGCGGGCCTGGCGGGCGATGGCGCTGCAACGCCATCGCGGGTTCATTGCAGCGGATCGGTGCTGCGCCGGATACTGGCCGAGCGTGCCGGACTGGGCGGCATGATCGGGGCGAACGTTGCTGGCGGCCTGCGGCGTTGTCGTCGGCGCAACGGCGCCTGGCGAATCAGCAACGGAGTTGCCTCTGGGCGGGGCTGTCTGCCGTGCGGCCGGCTACCGTGTTCAGCGGCGCTGGCAGTCTGTTGGCAGCCGTCTTTTGGCAGTCGTTCTGCGTTCTTGGGGTTGTCTGTCGCAGAACAGTACGAAAACCTGGCTCCGCCAAGGCGGTGAAAGGCAAACGGGATACCCGGAAAAAGGGGGGGCGCCAAAAAGGAATACCCTGCTTGTGTCTTGCCGTGTCCGCCTGTTCCTTGCGGATGCCGCGTGTAGCGTGCGGGGACGCGGGTTCGAGCCTTTCGGTGTCCTTACCCGGTGGCTTCACCCGGTGACTTCACCTTTCGGGGACTTTATTTTCCCCTGGCCGGCGGCTTTATTCCCCCGGCTCCGTCGCCTGCTGGCTTCTATTTGGTATTTGGTATTTCTATTTGGTATCTATCGTTGGCCTGTTCCTGCTGCGCAGCAATAGGCCAACAAATAATTATAAAGCTGAAGTGATGGTTTCGCAAGGGGGCGGTTGGCGGCCATGCCATCCCCGATGGGGCCTGGCGTCAATGCGTGGCCGGCCGGGCCTGGCGCTGGGCTTCGATGATCAACGATTCCAGGCGTGGCGACATGCGCAGGGCAACCTGCGCGGCGGTCGATCCATCGGGGCCAGTGTCGGTTTCCAGTGCCAGTTCGATGCGCTCGCCATCGAAGGCTTCCGGCGCGGCCTGGATCTCGACATAGCGTTGCAGCAAGGCATCGACCGCCTTCTGCGCATCGGCCAGGGCTTCATCGCCCAGGTGACCGGGGCGCAGATACTGATTGGCCACGCGCGCCAGATCGTTCATGAAGAACAACAGGGCGGCCGCGCCGCGGCAATCGGGATGGGCAAAGCCCCAGGTGTCGGGAGAAGCGTCTTGGGTCATTCGTTGCAGGGCAGGGAAAGTTGAGAGGGCGGCCGCGGGCCGGCACCCCGGCATTTTAGGGGCTGCGGGCCCTGGACGGCTGGCGGGCCCGCCAGCAGGCTGTCTGGTGCCGCCTGTCGGCGTCCCGCTTGGGGCATACTGGACACCCCATGATAAGACTTGCACGCTCAGCCGACCTGGCCCTCCTGCCCGATATCGAACGTTCCGCCGCCGCGCGTTTCCTGGGGACGCCCATGGCCTGGGCCGCGGCCGGCGCCCCCTTGCCGCCGGCCGAACTGGCGCAAGCCGCGGCGGCCCGCCTGTTGTGGGTGGCGCCCGGCGACGACGACCGGCCGGCGGGGTTCGCCCTGGCGCGGCCAATGGACAATGACCTGTATCTGGCGGAAATGTCGGTCGCCCTGGGCCTGCAAGGCCGTGGGCTGGGACGCGAACTGCTGCGGGCAGTGGTCGCGCACGCGCGTGGCGCGGGCATCTTTCATGGCGTGGTGTTGACCACGGATCGCGAATTGCCCTGGAATGCGCCGTTCTACCGGCGGCAGGGCTTTGCCGAGCTGCCGGTGGCGCAACAGACGCCGGCCCTGCGGGCCCGGCTCCAGGCCGAGGCCGCTGCCGGGTTCGACCCCGCGCGGCGTTGTGCCATGCGCCTGGTCCTGGCGAACTGAGGCACGGCGCCGGCGCCTGTGTCATATCGATTCGATGGCAACAAAATCCGCTCATCGGCAGCGCGTCGAGGGCGCTTCGGGATAATCTGCCGTGGAACCGTCTGCCAGCAGGGCTGGCGGCCTGACGCAACGTTTTACGCATGGGGGAAAGGGCATGGCACTGCTGCGGATCTGCCTGGCCGGCCTGGCGGCGGCTTCGATGCTGGCGCTGGCGGCCTGCGGCAACCGTGAGCCCCAGGAGCGGGCCGCGTTCATCGGTCTGTTGCAACACCGTATCGCGGCGGGCGAGCTGGTGCCGATCGGCGCTCTCAGCGAGGCCGAGAAAGAAGCGGTGGGCCGCTACGACAATGCCTATGCCGTGATTGCCGATTTCCAGGCGGCCATGGCCCAGGCGGCACAGCCGCTGCGGCCGATCCTGGCGGCCGAGCGCATTCAATCGGTGGAAGACATCATGCAGCGGCGCGAGGCGCTGGCGGCGGCGCGCAATACGCTGGCCCGCAGTGCCGGCGTATTGCAGGATGCCAAGGCCCGCGCCGACGAGGCGCGCGGCGCGTTGGAACTGGCGCCGGATCTCGCCCCGATCTATGACGGCGTGTATGACGAGGCAGTCACGGCGCCGGCGGCTGAATTGATGGCCGCCGCCGCCCGCCTGGATGCGATCGCGCGTGATGCGCTGGATGTTGCCGACCTCATGGCCGTCAACCCGTCCGATATCACGCTCGAGCGCGGCCAGGCCAGGGTTGCCACGCCTTCGTTGCAGCAGCGGCTCAATCAGTTGCTGCGACAACTGAACGCGCAGTCGCAAGCCCTTGAACAGGCGCGTGCCGTCGTGTCGCGCGCGGCGGCGGGCGCGCGCTGAATGTGGCCCGGGGTGCGGCATTTCGGGCGCAACGATGAAGGGGCGGCAGCGCCCGGAGCGGCGCGCCGCTTTGTACAATGCGGGTCTCGCGGCGCAAGCCGCACCTTGGACGGAACATGAGTCAATCTTCCAGCTTGCACTATCGGACCTTCCTGCTCCTCCTGGTGGTCGTTTCCATCGCATTCGGCTGGCTGCTGTGGCCGTTCTACGGCGCCGTGTTCTGGGGCGCCATCCTGGCCATCCTGTTCGCGCCGCTGCAGCGCCGCCTGGTGGCGCGCGTCAGCGGTCGCCGCAATCTCGCGGCGCTGATCACGCTGATGCTGGTGCTGTTGCTGGTGATCCTGCCCGTGGTGGTCATCAGCGGCTCGCTGGTGAGCGAGGGCGCCAACCTGTATCAGAACATCAAGTCCGGGCAGATCAATTTCGGCGCCTATTTCCAGCAGGCCATGGCGGCGCTGCCGCCGTCGGTGCACGATCTGCTGGCACGATTCGACTTGGCCGATGTCCCGAGCCTGCAGGAAAAGCTCAGCGCCGGCGCGATGCAACTCAGCCAGTTCCTGGCGACGCAGGCGTTGAGTATCGGCCAGGACACGTTCCAGTTCGTGATCAGCTTCGGCATCATGTTGTACCTGCTGTTCTTCCTGTTGCGCGATGGTCCGCAACTGGGGCTGCGCATCAAGCGCGCCATGCCGCTGAGCGAGACGCACAAGCATCACCTTTTCCGCAAGTTCACGACGGTGGTGCGCGCCACGGTCAAGGGCAATATCGCGGTGGCGGCGTCGCAAGGGGCCCTGGGCGGTATCATTTTTTCCATTCTCGGCATCCAGGGCGCGCTGCTGTGGGGCGTCATTATGGGTTTCCTGTCGCTCCTGCCCGCGGTTGGCGCGGGTTTGATCTGGGCGCCCGTGGCGATTTATTTCCTGCTGACTGGCGCGACCATCAAGGGCGTGGTGCTGATCGCCTTCGGCGTGCTGGTGATCGGCATGGTCGACAACGTGTTGCGACCGATCCTGGTGGGCAAGGACACCAAGATGCCCGACTACGTCGTGTTGATCTCGACTCTGGGCGGTATGGCGTTGTTCGGGCTGAACGGTTTTGTCATCGGTCCGCTGATCGCGGCGCTGTTCATGGCCTGCTGGGATCTGTTCTCGCCGCCCGGCGACATCCCCTTGGCAACCTCGGCCAAGCCGTCCTCCCCGGCGCCGTCTTCCAAGCCCGATTGAGGCGGCGGCCGCTGGGGCTGTTCACGGTCAAGACGGCGTCAGCGCGATGGATGTAAGGTTGGGGGGGGGGGCACCGGCTCGAAAGGGCCGGTGCCCTGTGTCCAGGGCGTCGCCGGGCCGTTCCGGCCGCGCCGCTAAATTGCCTCTTGAGGAGCACGTCGGATATGGACTGGAAACTGCACAAGTCGGGCTGGATCGAAGAGCGTAACTTCGACATTGAATTCGCGGAGACGCCCGAGGGCTATCATGCCCGAGTGCGCGTTTTCGGTTTTCCCGTGCTGGAAGACACCAAGCATGTGTTTCCGAACGAGGCGCTGGCGGAGAAGGGCGCGCTGACGCTGCTCAAGAGCCAGTTCGCGGGCACGCCGGATCTGGAACAGCGCTAGCGGGGACGCCGCAGGGCGAGCGGCGCGCCAGGCCAGGTATCGATACGGCGGATGGGTGGCGCGGCAGGCAAGCGGCTGACGCCAACGGCCGCGCGGCGCGCCCCCGAGCGTTGGCGGTTCAGCGCAGCGGCAGGCGGCGCTCGCCGATGATCAGGTCGCGGTCCAGTCTTGGTTCGGTCCGCATCCTCCCCTCGGCCAGTGCACGACCGATGTCTTCTTGCGGGTCGTCTGCCGTGCGGCGGTGAGTGCTAACGTGCATTCTTTCCCAAGCGCCGTTGTCGTCTGCCCGATAGGTGATGAAGGTATCACGGCCCCCGCTTTCGGCCTCGGCCGGTGGCGGTATGTAGAGAACCAGGTCGTCCGCGCCGGCGCGCGTGATGTCGGCATGGATCAGCCAGCAGCGGGCGTGTTCCTGGGCGGGATCATCCGCCACGGCCTTTTCCGCCTTGATGCAACGGTCCAGCTCGTATGGGTTTGCGTCCACGGCGACGCGCCACCATGAATCCGGCACTGGCGCGCCAGCGGGATACGCCTTCAGGCGCGGTGGCTTTGATGGCGGCAAGGCGGCGCCTTGCCGCGTGCCCCAGTCGTAGTAGCGCCCCAGCAGCGCCTGAGCCGCGGCCTGCGCGATTTTCGGGGAATGCCGCTGGGCGGCGCCATCGGCGAGCCTGCGCACGGCCTGTCTGCCATACTGGCCGTGATCGCGCACGATGCCGAGATACGGGAATTCATGGGGCGGCACGAGGCCATCGACCAGACGCTGCACCTGGCTCTCGGCCGCGATGCGGTCCGGGCTCAGCAGCGGCGTGGAAACCAGGGCCAACGTCGCCAGTGCGGCGAACGCGGCCACGATGTTGGTGCCGCCCAGGATGGCGTGGAAGCGCCGTGGCGCAAGTGCGGCCCAGGCATAGCCCAGCGCGTAGGGCGTCAGCAAAGCCGCGGCATACATGCCCCACAGGCGCGCAGCGGTCCAGCCATACTGTTGTACGCGCACCATCAGGCCGTACAGCGCCACCAGCGCCAGCGGCAACAGGCCGCAGGCCGCGAAGCGCAGTATCGCGCGCAGCCGCGGGCCAAAAGGCGGGGCATCTACGCTGTCCTGCCAGGCCGAGTTGATCAGCTTGATCCAGACCGCGCTGAACGCGATCAGGGCGCCGGCGGACAGGGTCACGGCTCGCAGGTCCAATGCCAGGCGCGCGGCCAGCGCCAGCACGAAGGCAATGCCGACCAGCGCGACCAGTGGCAGCAGCCAGGCGGTGAGCGTCAGCCACGAACGCTGTAGCGTGTCGGCCAACTGCGGGCGGCGATGCACCCCGATCAGGCAGGTTGCCAATACCAAGGGCATCACCGTGACGACAAAGCGGGTCGATTGCACGATGTGGCTGACGACCGCGATGCCGATCATGCGGAACATGGCGCCCGCTGCCCAAAACAGCGACCAGACGGCGAGCGCCAGGCTCGCGGCCAGCGTCAGTTTGACGGCGTTGCGCCAGGCCGCGCGGAACACCCCGGGATAGTTCCAGTTGGGCCGGGCTGGATCCAGCGCCTGGATCAGCGGCAGCAGCAAGAAGCCGCTGGCGGCGGTGACCAGGCTGGCCTGGGCGCGGCTGCCGATGGTTCGACCGAGGCCGTAGGGGCCGGGCGAAAAATCAAGCAGCTGTGTCAGGCCGTAGGCGTGCAGCGCCGGCAGCAACAGGGCATAAGCCAGCAACGCCAGCAGCCAGCGCGGGCCCGAGCGCATGCCTGCCAGCATGGCCCCGGCCAGCGGCACCAGCCAGGCCCACTGGATGGCGAACAGCAGCGCGAAAGGATGGGACCAGGACCCGGATTGACGTTGCAGCCATTCATGCAGTGCCAGCGCCAGCAGGGCGCCGAGTGCGCCATACAGAAGGATGGTCCGTTCGACGGGGGACGGGCGGAGGGAAGAGGCCATGAGGATCAGAAGTCCTCGCTGCGCCAGACCTTCAGTACCCGCCCGAAGACCTCGAAATCCATGCCTTCGGTGATGTCCCAGGCATCGTACTTGGTGTTCTCGGACTTGGCCCGGACCACCAACCCGGATGCGGTGGGAATGCGCTGCAGCCGCTTGATGAAGCCTTCGCTGCCGACGCGAAAGAAATAGATGGCGTCGTATTCGACTGCCTGCACGCCACGATCGACGATCAGGGGATCGCCGGGATTGAACATGGGCCGCATCGAGTCGCCGAAGCCCGTGACGATGCACAGGTTCTTCGAGGACGAAAAGCCCCGGACATTCTTTTGCAGCCATTCAGGACTGACGTTCCAGCTCTGGATCACGCCAGGCTGGTCGCGCAGTTCGAGGCCATTTCCCATTGCGCCCCCGGTATCGAACTGGGCAATGAGCACGTTGTCGTTGGCGCTACCCAGCCGCGCGGGCTGGAATGAAACGAGGCGTCCCGGCGGTTCATCGGTCATGGCGTCCGGGCCAAGCGTGCGCCACAGGTCGGGGTGGGGCTGGTCCATCCAGTGGGCCGCCTGGCCCAGGCCGATGGCGAGCTTGGCGGCCAACGCGTCGCCGACCCGGCGCGGGTTCTTGTCCCGCCTGCCCTGGAAGCCCTGGAGTATTTGATCGAGGTATTTGCGACTGACGCCGGCGCGTTCGGCCAGGCGTTCCACGCCGCCGGCTTCGTGCACGGCGTACCTGAGGTTGTTCAGTCGTATCGAGCGGATGTCCATGGTAGCGATAGTAGCAACCCGCTACCTGCAAGTACAGTAGCGAATCGCTGTTGATTTTTTGGTAGCGAGTCGCTACCATGATTCCAGCCCTCACAGATAGTCGGGTCAACCGCAGCCTTCATTGGCCGGTGGCTGGTATCAGGGGGCTCGTCCCGCCGGCCGTGGCGCGGGCCACCGGCAACAGGGCCTGAATCGCTACCGGGGTAGCGATCCGCCACGGCCGGCCTGCGGGATGACGACGAACCGAAGGCTGGGAACAAGGAAAAAAGCATGGATAAGCATCTTGTCCGGGGGGCATCCCGATGAAATATGCGACCGAGGTGTTGGATCTCATGTCCGCGGCGCCGGGGCGCCGGTGGCGCATGGCGGAACTGGTGCGCGGTGCCTGCGGCGCGCGCGACCTGACGCGGCGGGAACGCAACGCGATGCGACAGGCGATCCTGCGGGTGCTCGAAGCCCTGCATGAAGGTGGGCAGGTGGCGCGTATCCGGCATGCGCGCAATTCGCTCAGCTATGTCTGGCGCGAAGTGCGACCCGGCGGGATTGCCGGCGAGCCTGATGCCGCGCGACAATGCATGCATGCCGTCGCGCCTGCCGCCGACTCGCCTGTGTTCCAAGGCGTCGAAGCAATGCTGCGCTGAACCGCCAGAACATCGAACACGAAGGCCCGCACCCCGCGGGCCTTTTTCATGAGAGGGTACGTTCCGAGAAGCGGGGCTCCGAGAAGAGACGTTCGCCAGCACGCCGCCGCTCATGCAGCGGTACGGCATGCACAGTGCGACATGCCGGGATTGCTTCGACGATGGTGCTTGCGCAACAATTCGTTCATGGCGTTGCGGTTCACACCGACGACCTTCCCTGGCACCGGGGACGGGCCAGGCGAATACCCGCCACGCCGACCAGCACGCAGGACCCGCTACCCCGCAACAAGCACTTGGACACCGAACACGCAACACCGAACACGCAACACCGAACACGCAACACCGAACACGCAGCATCAAGCAGACCAGGCCCGCCGACAGCGGGCCTTTTTTATGAGAGGGTACGTGTGCCCGGCCGATACGCCGGACGGCGGATGAAGCGCCTGACGCGCATGGCCCCTCGTGTTCTTTGACGCTTTCCGTACAGGCTCGCCACAGGCGGGCCTTTTTCGTTTGCACGCCCCGCGCTCTCTTCGAGAGCGTGGGGCGTTTTGTTTGGCGCCGCCCGAGAGGCGGGGCCCAGCGGCCTGCCGCCTCGCCTTTGCCTGCATGAGCGGGCCTGTCTCCCGTGCGCGGTGACCAGCAAAGGCTCGAGGCGGCAGCCCGGTGGGCGACAGCCGGAACCCGCCGCATTTCGGCCGCACGCTGTACGCAACGCGGCATGGCGCCCCGAGCGCATCAAAGTCGGCGATCCGCCTCCAGGCATCTGGATTCCCCCAACACCGCCTTCGGGCATATCAACACACAAAGGAGCTACGCATGGCGAACAGTTCGGCCACTGGCGGCTACCTGGCGCCGATCGCCATTTCTCCGCCCCTGGAGGATGCCGAGCTCGAGGCGCTGTTCCAAGGGTTCATTGCCGGCGTGGCCGGCCTGTCCCCAGACCTGGTTCGTACGCGCTGGCCTGCCGCCGGCGTGGAACCACCCGCGCAAACCGAGACCTGGTGCCTGATCGACATCCGGTCGCAAACCGCGGACGCCGGTCCGGTCATGATCCATGACCCGGCCGGGGAAGGAACTGATTCATACGTTCGGCACGAAGACATCGAGCTGCTTTGCTCGATGTTCGGCCCGCAGGCGCTGCGCCACGCGGTGCTGTTGCGCGATGGCGTCGCCGTGCCGCAGAACCGCGAAGCCTTGCTGGCGCAAGGCATGGCGGTCAGCGGCACGGAGCCGATCCTGGCCATGCATGAGCTCGTGAATCAGCAGTGGATACGGCAGTTCGACATGACCCTGCGTTTCAAGCGCCGGGTCACGCGCAGCTATCCGGTCCTGAATCTTCTGTCGGCACAGGTCACGACGCACGCCGCGTCGCTGTCTCCGACGGACAACATCAACCACCTTGCAGAGTAAGGGATTTACCATGGCTAATGGATTGCCGGTATCACGCCTGATCAATGTCACGATCAATATGTCGCCGCTCGCGGCACAGGGCGCGAGCCTGAACACCGCGCTGCTGTTGGGCTCGTCCGCGGTCATCGACACCGGCGAGCGCATGCGCTCCTATGGCGGCATCGATGCCGTCGCCGCCGATTTCGGCACCGCCGCGCCGGAGTACCGAGCGGCCCTGCTGTACTTCCAGCAGACGCCCCAGCCTTCGCAGCTTTACATCGGCCGCTGGGCCAAGGGCGCCACGTCGGCCACGCTGCGCGGCGCCGTGCTGTCGGCCGCCGAGAAACAGATGTCGGCCTGGACCGCGGTCACCGCGGGCGCCTTCACGCTGTCGGTCGACGGCGCCGCCAAGACGGTCAACGGCCTGGACTTCTCCGGCGCCACCAACCTGAACGGCGTCGCCACCATCATCTCGACGGCCCTGGCTTCGGCTGCCGTGGTGTGGAACGGCGCGCAGTTCGTCGTGACTTCCAACACCGCGGGCGCCACCTCGACCTTGGGCTACGCGTCGGCCGCTGGCGCCGGCACCGACATTTCGTCGATGCTCGGCCTGACCGCCGCCCAGGCAGCGGCGCCGGTCAGCGGCATTGCCGCCGAAACGCCGGTGGACGCGGTGGCGTTGTTCCTGGATCGCTTCGCCAACAAGTTCCTGGGCCTGGCTTTCGCCGATGCCGATATCAGCGATGCCCAGCATCTGGCCGTGGCCGGGCTGATCGAAGCCGACCAGCGCCACCTGTACGGCGTGTCGACCCAGGCGCCGCAGGTGCTGGATCCGACCAATCAGGACGACATCGCCAGCCAGTTGAAGGCGCTGAAGTACAAGTACTCGATCGTGCAGTTCTCCAGCGCCAGCCCCTACGCGGTGGCCTCGCTGCTGGGCCGCATGCTGACGGTGAACTTCAACGCCAACAACACCACCATCACGCTGATGTACAAGCAGGAGCCCGGCATCGTCGCCGAGACCCTGACCAGCAGCCAGGCCGACACGCTGGCCGCCAAGCACTGCAACGTGTTCGTCAACTACGACAACGACACGGCCATCATCCAGTACGGCGTGACGCCCAGCGGCATCTTCATCGACTCGGTCTACAACGCGATCTGGTTCCGCAACCGCGTCCAGACCGACGTCTACAACCTGCTGTACACCAGCCCGACCAAGGTGCCGCAGACCGACGCCGGCAACCAGTTGATCGCCGCGGTGATCGAGGCCGCGTGCGAGGCCGCCGTCAACAACGGCTACCTGGCCCCGGGCGTGTGGAACTCGGCCGGCTTCGGCGCCCTCAAGCAGGGCGACACGCTGGCCAAGGGCTACTACGTCTACGCGCCGGCGATTGCCACCCAGTCGCAGGCCGACCGCGAAGCGCGCAAGGCCGTCCCGTTTCAGGTCGCCGCCAAGGAAGCCGGCGCCATTCATACCGTCGACGTTCTGGTCACGGTCAACCGCTAAACAGGAGTAGCAGATGTCTACCTATTCGTTCGCTGATATCAGCGCCAGTCTCGTGGGCCCGGGCGGGGTGATTTCGCTGGGTTCCGGCTCGGGCGTGGCCGATGAAGGCATCGCCATCGCCGCCAAGGCCGAGAAAAGCGCCATGACGGTTGGGGCCGATGGCGAGATCATGCATACGTTGCGGGCCGACAAGAGCGGCACCGTGACACTGAGCTACCTGAAGACCTCGCCGGTCAACGCCCAACTGCAGGCCCTGTACGACGCCCAGTCGCTGGACAGCCGCCTGTGGGGCAAGAACCTGATCACCATCACCAACCCGGCCACGGGCGACGTGACGGCGTGCCGTTCGTGCGCGTTCAGCAAGAAGCCCGATCTTACCTACAAGAAGGACGGCGACGTGGTGAAGTGGACCTTCGACGCCGCGAAGATCGACACGGTCCTGGGAACCTACTAAGCCATGGCGCAGGAACTTGATCTGAACGGCCACCGTTACTCCATCGGGAAACTGAGCGCCAAGCAACAGTTCCATGTGTCGCGCCGCATCGCTCCGATCGTTCCTACGCTGATTCCCGTGTTCGTCCGCCTCGCGGCGGGCGGGCGCGGGATCACCGAGGATCCGGGCGGCATGGCCGATGTCCTGCAGCCGCTGGCCGATGGCCTGGCGGCGATGAAGGACGAGGACGCCGACTATGTGCTGGACGCCTGCATGCAGGCGGTCCAGCGGCGGCAGGAACATGGCTGGACCGCCATCTGGTCGGCCAGCCAGCGTGTGCCGATGTTCCCGGACATCGACCTGGCGGTCATGTTGCCGCTGACGCTGCGCGTCATCGTCGGAAGCCTCGGGCCTTTTATACAAGGGCTGCTTACCAGCCAGAGCGGCAGCCCCGAGGCGACACAGGCTGGCTGAAGAGCCTGCCCGGTGGCGAGGACTGGTTGCTGGCGCCAGTCCTCGAGGGGCTCTGCAAGTACGAGTCCCTCAAGGACGGCACCCTGGACCTGGCCGACATCGCGCTCCTGAACGACGCGCTGTTGGTGCGGGCAGACAACAAGGCGGAAGCGTACCGCCGCCACATGGCAGAGAAAAATGGCTAATACACCCGTGCTCATCGACCTGTCGGGGCTGATGGGCCCACTCAAACTCGACAAGGAAGATCTGAACGACCTCAAGAAGACCATCGGCGACTCGCGCAAGCAGAGCCTGGCCGATGCGCTGGCGGTATTCGCCGGACGGGCGAAGAGCGTTGTCGACTTCGCCGAGAACAAGATTGCCCAGTTCGAGCAAGGCTATTTCGCCGCCAAGCTGGGCGGCACCACGGGCAAGGACATGCGGGCGCTGGAGGCGGTGGCGCAGGACTTCGGAGTTTCCGCCGAGTCGATGCGCAACGGCGTCCAGGCACTGCACCGCAACGTGCGTGACGATCCCGCGATCGCGGCCCTGCTGGAAAAGCTGCACATCACCTCGAGCGATGGCGCGGGCGGCCAGCGCGACAGCGCCGACCTGATGCTGGAGTTGAGTGACGTACTCAAGCGCATGGATCCGACCCAGGCCCGGGAGACGGGCAAGAGCCTGGGGCTGGAGGCCGACGTCATGGAGGCGCTGCGCGCTCCCGAATTCGGACAGCGCCTGTCCGTGCAGCGCGATTCCGAGGAAAACAGCAGGATCGAGGCCGCCGGCGAGCGTGCCCACCAACTGATGTCGACCGTGCGTCAGTTGAGTGTCTCCGTCGACGCGATGTTCGCGCAGGCACTGTTGACCATGGGGCCGAAACTGCAGCAGACGCTCGATGGGGTTGCGGCCTGGTTCAAGGATAACGGCGAGATGGCGGGCACGCGGCTGGGCGAGATCGGCAATTTCGTCCTGTCGTTGATGTCGCTGCTGGGACCGGTAATCAGCCTGTTCACCTGGCTGGATGGCATTACCGGGGGGCTTAGCTCCCAGGTCTTGCTGCTGGTCGGTGGGTTCCTGGCGCTGGGCGGTGGCGGCGTGGTCGGCGCGCTGGTCGGGCTGGTGTCGCGGATGGGAGGCATGCGCTCGCTCATCGGCAGGCTGGGGACCAGCCTGGGTTCCCTGGCCGGCACCGTCGGTGGCCATGTGAGAAATGCCTGGTCGGCAACCAGCGGCTTCGTGCGCGGAGTCATCGGCGGGATAACGTCATTGGGCCGCGCGGCGATGACGCAGCTCGGTGGCATGGCGAGCGCGGCATGGTCCTGGTTGGGCAACATGGCGGCGCGCGGTGGCGCGCTGGTGGTCGACGGGGTCAAGGCCGCGGGGCAGACAGCGCTGCAATGGGGCAAGTCCCTGTGGGAGGCAGCCGGTTCGTGGATCGGTCGCATCGCCGATGGCGCCAAGGCCGTGGTCCGTGGCGTGGCAAGTTCGCCTGCGGCCGTGGGCGCGGGGCTGTTGCTGTACCCCAGGTCGTTGGGCGATGGCACGCTGAAATCCCTGGAGGGCACGCCGGGCTTCCCGTCAGGACAGCCCTTGCCGGGTTTCAACCTTCCGGACACCGGCATCCGGCCCGAGCACATGGACGGTGCCCGGGTCGAGCCGTGGCGCGACTACCGCTCTGGCTTCGCCACGAGCGAGACGGCCGGCGGTGTATTGGCGGCGCCCGCGCCCGCATCCGTTTCCATCAATGCCACCACGAATATCTACGTCAATGGGTCGAGCGATCCGGGCGCCACCGGAGAGGCGGTGGCCAATCAACAGAGCCGGGTCAATGCCGACCTGACGCGCAACCTGCAGGGATCTTATGGCTGACTTGAAAATCGCGGGCGCCGACATGGTTGGCCTGCTGTCGAAGAAAATCGGCGACATCGTGGTGGAGGCGACCCTGAGCGAGTCTCATGAGGACGTTCTCAAGATCACCAGCCACCCGGTGGAGTCGGGCCCGTATGGCAAATCGGCGATCAGCGACCATGCTTTCAAGCAGCCGCTGACGCTGATCCTGAAGTGCGCCTGGAGCAACGCCTCGTACCAGGCGCTCGTGGGGGCGGAGGCCAAGGACGTGGCCAATGGCAAGGCCGCGGCCGACGACTATGCGACCGCCATCTATTCCCAGTTGCTCAGCCTGCAGGAGTCGCGCGAGCCGGTGACTGTGGTCACCAGCCGGCGGCGCTACAGCGACATGTTGATCGAGAAGATTTCGGTCGACACCAGCAAGGACGCTTTCGGCGCCGTGTTCGCGACGGTGACGCTGCGCGAAGTGGTGGTGGCGCGCACCCGCAGCACATCGCTGCCGCCTTACGCGGACCAGAAAGAGAAAGAGAAGACCGCGGAAACGCAGAGCCTGGGCGTGAAGACTCCCCGGCCCGCGACGCCGTTCGGCGGCGGGTCGCTGTATTGGACATAGGAGATGCGCATGAACTATTTCGAGATACCCGTGTCGCCGATTCCGCAGGTGTTCGCGATTTCGCTGGGTGGCGACGACTATCGGTTGACCTTGCAGTATCGCGACGGCTGGATCCTGGATGTGGCCGATGACCTCGGCCAGCCGCTGGTGTCCGGCATTCCGCTGGTGACCGGCCTGAACCTGCTGGGTCAATATCGGCACCTCGGATTCGCGGGAGGATTGCGGGTGACGGGGGCGGAATCGCCCGACGACACGCCGACGTTCACCGACTTGGGCCGTGGCGCCAAGCTTTATTGGGTGGCGGACTGACATGGCCACGACCACGACAATGGAGCCGATCGCCGTGTATGGCGATCCGGTGGACGACGACGAGGGGGTGCGCCAGTGGCGCAGGAAGGTATCGCTGATCGTCGGCGACGAAGAGGCCCTCGATCTGTCGGCGCTGAGTTTCAGCTTCGCCATCAAGCGCAACGATGCCAAATCGCCCAATACCGCCACCATCAAGGTGATGAATGCCAGCCGCGAAACCGCCAGCATGGTGCAACGCGAGTTCACCCGGGTGGTGCTGCAGGCCGGCTATGAAGGCAATTACGGGGTGATCTTCCACGGCAACGTGGTGCGGGCCAAATGGGGCGGTTCGGGCGATACCGAGACCGTGCTGGATATCACGGCGGCGGACGGCGACAAGGCCTACAACTTCGCGGTGATCAACGCCACGTTGCGGAAGGGCAGCAGCCGCGCCGACAAGGTGCGGCTGCTGTGCTCGGCGATGAATCCCTATGGCGTCAGGCAGGGCTACGTCCCCGACCTGGGCGGCAAGACCTCGATCCGCGGGGCCGTGATGTCGGGCATGGTACGCAACTACATGCAGGACGTCTGCGGCAGCGCCAACACGCTGTGGAGCATCCAGGACGGCAAAGTGGTGGTAGTGCCCGAAACCGCCTACGTGCCGGGCTCGGTGCCTGTCGTTTCCCACGACACAGGCCTGGTCGGCATGCCCGAACAGACCGAAAAGGGCATCAAGCTCAGCATGTTGCTCAACCCCAGTATTCGCGTGGGCGGGCTCATCAATCTGGACAACAGCCGCATCGCCGAATACGGCTTCGAGGATCGGACCCGGAGCAAGGATGCGGCCAAGACCGATCGCAGCGAGCCGGCCCGTATCAGCAGCGACGGCTATTACTACGTGATGGAAGTCGCGCATCGCGGTCACACCCGCGACAACGACTGGTACACGGACGTCCTGTGCCTGGCCACCGATGCAACGCTGTTCCCGGGCGATCTGGGACGGGCGGGTACGCAGGGCGATGCGGCCAAACCGGCCAGTGTCGTCAAGTAGCGGGCCGTCCGGCTTCATTTCAGCAGGATGATTCATGAATCGACTAGAGAATTTGAACGATCCGGAAAGCGCGATCGACGCCGCGCTGCGCGGCGCGCTGGCGCAAACCTGGACGGCCATGCCGGCCATCATCGGCGAGTTCGACCCGGTGGCGATGACATGCACCGCGCAACCGGCCATCCGGGCGCGCGTCACCACGCCAGAGGGGCGGCAGCAAAGCGTGGCGCTGCCGCTGCTGGTGGATTGCCCCGTGTATTTTCCCGCAGGCGGCAATTGCACGCTGACTTTCCCGGTGGCCCGCGGCGACGAATGCCTGGTGGTGTTCGCGTCGCGCTGCATCGACGCCTGGTGGCAATCGGGCCAGGTGCAGGATCAGGCCGAGGTGCGGATGCATGACCTGTCCGATGGCTTTGTCTACGTGGGGGTGCGGTCGCAGCCGCGGGTGTTGCCCGCGGTCAGCACGACCACGACACAGTTGCGCAGCGACGATGGCTCGACTTTTCTGGAACTGGATCCTGCCGCCGGCAAGGTCAAGGTCGTGGCGCCGGGCGGCTTCGAGGTTGTCGCGCCGGTGTCCGAGTTTTCCGGCCAGGTGCTGGTGAACGGCCTGTTGAGCTACCTGGCCGGGCTGGTCGGTAGTGGCGGCCAGGGCAACACCGCCCAGATCACCGGCGTATTGAACGTGATCGGCCAGATCCTGGCCAACGGCAAACGGGTGGACGACACCCATACCCATATCGCCCAAGGGGCCAACGCGGTGACGACACCGCCCAACTGAGGACTCCCATGCGCTACCGAAAACTGGACGCCGCTGGCGACTATGCGTTTGGCTCGTCACGGGCCGACTTCCACCGCGACACGGCCGAGACCGTGGCGCAGGCTGTCAAGACGCGGCTGATGCTGGCGCGCGGTGAATGGTTCCTGGACGTGACCGAAGGCACGCCTTGGAACGGCGAGGTGCTGGGCAAGCAGCCCAGAGCCGGCTACGACTGGGCCATACGCCAGCGCATCCTGGGCACGGCCGGCGTGACCGGCCTGGCCGAATATTCGAGCCAGCTCGACCCGGATACCCGCGGCTTGAGCGTGACGGCATCCATTTCAACCATTTACGGCACGACCCTTGTGCAGGCGGCATTATGACGATTCTTTCCACGGGCCCGGTCATCGACGCCGCAGGCATACGCGCACCGAGCTACGGTGAGGTGCTGCAGTATTTCAAGCAGCAATACCGCGGCATCTATGGCGCGGATACCTATCTCGAGGCGGACAGCCAGGACGGCCAATTGCTGGCCGTGTTCGCCCTGGCCGTCCATGAGGCCAACACGGCCGCAATCAATGTGTACAACGCGTTCTCGCCCGCCACCGCTGCCGATGCGGCGCTGTCGAGCAACGTCAAGATCAACGGCCTGGCCCGTGGCGTGGCGACGCGCTCGTCCGTGGACCTGCGCATCGTGGGGCAGGGTGGCGTCACCATCGTCGATGGCGTGGCCACCGATGCCAACCGCGGCCGCTGGCTGCTGCCGGCCAGCGTGACCATTCCGCCGGATGGCGAGATCACCGTCACGGCGCTGAGCCAGACGCTGGGCGCCGTGACCGCGGCGGCGGGCAGCATCAACCAGATTGGCACGCCGACGCTGGGCTGGCAGTCCGTCGAGAATCCAGCCGCGGCGACGCCGGGGGCGCCGGTCGAGAGCGATGCCGCCCTGCGGGTGCGACAGGCCATGTCGGTGGCCCTGCCATCGCGCAGCGTGCTGGAAGGCACCATCGGCGCGGTGGCATCGGTGCCCGGCGTGTTGCGCCATGCCGCCTTCGAGAACGATACCGCAGCGGCCGACGCGCATGGTCTGCCGCCGCACAGCATTGCCCTGGTGGTCGATGGCGGCGACGCGGCGCGGATCGCCCAGGCGATCGCCGCCAAAAAGACGCCCGGCACCGGCACGCACGGCACCACCACGGTGGTGGTGACGGACATCTACGGCATTGCGCATCGCATCCGCTTTTTCCGGCCCACCCTCGTGCCGCTCTCGGTGCAGGTGCAGATGCGTGCGCTGCCAGGCTACACCACGGCCATCGGGCTGGCAGTGCGGCAGGCGATCGCGGACTACATCAATGGCGTGGCGATCGGCGGCGGCGCCAGCGCCTCGGTGGAGTGGGCCGACGCCATCTCCGCAGCCAACAGCGTGCCCGGCAATGGCATGTTCAAGATATCCGGCCTGACCCTGCGCGGCCCGGCCGGCAACGGCGCGCCGGACGTGCCGCTGGCCTTCAACGAAGCCGCCGCGGCAACGCCGGACGACGTGACACTCACGGTGACCTGACATGGCCAACTCTGACGACTATATCGCGCGGCTGTCTGCCTACCATCGCGCCAAGCCCCGTTTCCGTGCCACGGTCGCCATGCTGTGCGGCGCGGCCGCAGGCGTGCGCGAGCTATATGGCGGCATGCCGGCGGCGTTCGACCTGGACCGGGCCATCGGCGCGCAGTTGGACGCCGTGGGGCGCTGGGTGGGGCTGGACCGCAGGGTCAACACACCGATCGCCAACGTGTACTTCTCGCACGACATCGACGGCCTGGGCTTCGACCAGGGCGTGTGGCAAGGCCCGTTCGATCCGGACAGCGGCCTGACCGAGCTGGACGACGATACCTACCGCCTGCTGCTGCGCGCCAAGATCGGGGCGAATCATTGGGACGGCACCCTGGAGACATCGGCGGCGATCCTGGACCGCATCTTCGGTGGCGGCACGCACGTGTTCATTCAGGACAACGGCGACATGTCGGTGGATATCGGCGTCGCCGGCACGCCGCCGTCCGCGCTGTTCCTGGCACTGCTGACGGGCGGGTACATCCCGCTCAAGCCGGAGGGCGTGCGCATCAGCTACTACGTCATCCCCTCGCAAGAGGGGCCTCTGTTCGGTTTTGACGTTCAAAACCACTACATCTCGGGGTTCGACAGCGGACTCTGGGGTTCGCTTTTTGCCGGTTGAATAAGGAAAATTCCGTGGCTATCAATCAAATTCTTCCCTTCGGCACCGTGCCCGGCGCCAACGTGCTCGCTCCCGAGGACTACCAGGCGCTGGCCGCCAGGCTGGGCGGCTTCGCGGCCGGCACGGCCAAATCCAAGGAACTCAACACCGTCTGGCGCCAGGCGTCCTTCGTGGCCGCCATGATCGGCCAGTACATCGCCGACAAGGCCGGCCAGGACGTGCTGGACGACGGCGACCTGGCCGCGCTGCAGGCCAAATTCGTGGCGGCGCTGGCGGAGTCGCCAGCGCTGACGGGAACGCCGACGGCCCCGACGCCGGCCGCCAGTGACAAGAGCACCCGCGTCGCGACGACGGCTTTCGTGGCGGGCAATTTTCCGAGGGTCTACTCGATCAATGCGCTGCCGACGCAGGACGTGGGGCCCATCATCGTCGCGGAGTGCAGTGAAGTCTGGACCTGGGGGACTTCTGCATTTCACACCGGCTACCGTTCGCCATTGTCGGGCCAGATCGCCTATTTCCCATTTTCGAAAGTGCCGTACGGGTGGATGCGGGCCAATGGCGCGGCAGCTTCGGTCAGTGCATACGCTGCCATGGCCTCGGCGATCTATTGCGGCGATGCATTGAATGCCACAGCGCAGGTGGGGTATCGCTGCAGCAATGCTGCCGATCCGGCGAATTCGCGCAGCATTACCGGCGCCTACATTGTGCTGCCTGATTTGCGTGGCGAGTTCGTGCGGGGATGGGACGATGGACGTGGGGCAGACGTTGGACGACAGTTGGCAACGAGTCAGCGCGCATCGCGTGTGATTGGTTCCGTCAGCAATCCATCTTTTCCGTATCTTTCGGGTAGCGGTGAATGGCGGTACAGCACCGAAAACGGTAGCGCTTCGTTCAAAGTAGGAGATGCCTACACCGAAGGCTTCGATATGACTAGTGGAACTGGTTCATTCCTCGCTGGATGGTCCTACGTGACTATGGGCACTACTGCATCGCTGGCCTCCGTTCGCCCGCGCAACGTTTCACTGCTCGCTTGCATCAAATACTAAGGAGATTCTTCATGGAAAAGATCGTTTCGCAACTGAATTCCGATGGCTTCTATGTGGGCCCGGCTATCGCCGACATGTCTCCCCTCGAGCCAGGTGTGTTTCTGATGCCGGGCGGCGCAGTTGACATCGCGCCACCCGAAAGCATGGAAAATGACAAGCGCTACAGAGTCGTGGACGGGCGGTGGTCGGCAGAGGCTCTTCCTGATCCCAATTTGCCCTTTCAACCGGCCTTGCCGAACGACGAGCAACAAGAGCGAGGCGCACGCGCTCGGCGCGATGCACTGTTGGCACGCGCGGCGCAGCACATTGCGCCGTTGCAGGATGCAGTTGACCTCGACATCGCAACCGAGGTCGAACGGACGTCCCTGATGGCCTGGAAGAACTATCGGGTTCTATTGAACCGAGTATCCGGGCAGACAGGCTTTCCGGCAACGATTGACTGGCCGGTTGAACCGGCCTGATTGATTGAGCCGCATCGATTCCCGCTCAGGCGGGATTTTTTTCGTCGAGAGCGCTGATGCTCACGGGAGGCAGCAATGCGCACCGTCGACAGGAGCGGTGTAACCATGGAACCGGGATCAACGGGTTTGGGCGGATTTGCCGCCCTGAAAATTGCGCTGGCCTTCGGCATGCCGGCGGCGATGGCGGCGTTGATCGGCATGTTGCTGATGCCGCCGCGAACACCGCGCGAGTTCGTCGCGCGCACCGCCTGTACGGTGGTCAGTTCTTTTCTGTTCGGGCCGTTGCTTGCGATCGGCATGATCGCATGGATGCCCGACATCATGTCGTCCGCGTACTGGATGGCGCAACGTACCGGGCTGGGCGAGGATGGGCTGCTCGCCATGTTCTATGTGCTCGGCCCCTGCATGCTGCTGGCGGGACTGCCGGCATGGTGGGTATTGGGCGCCTACCTGCGCCTGACCGCCAAGTTGCAGAACCAGGACCTGGTGGATTGGGCGGTGGATATCCGGCGCAAGACGCTCGGCGTGGAGATTCAATCGGACAAGGAGGACGGACATGACGCTTGACCAGGTCATGGAATTCGCGCTGCGCCCGGCGTTGGCGCTATTGCCCGCGCGCATGGGCACCGACGAGGCGCGCTGCATGCTGTTGGCGGTCGGGTTGCAGGAAAGCCGCTTCGTGTACCGACGCCAGATCGGCGGGCCGGCGCGTGGCTTCTGGCAGTTCGAGAAGGGCACCCGCGCCAGCCGCGGCGGCGTGTGGGGGGTGTATCTGCATGCCGCCAGCCGGGATTACCTGGCGCTGCTGTGCCAGGCGCGCAGTGTGGCCTGCGATCCGGATGCGGTCTACGCCGCGCTCGAATACGACGATGTACTGGCTGCCGGTGTCGCGCGACTGCTGTTGTGGACCGATCCGCGGGCGTTGCCGCCAGTCGGAGAGACGGCGGCGGCCTGGGCGCTGTACCTGCGCACCTGGCGCCCCGGCAAACCCTGGCCCGATAGCTGGAGCGGTCTGTATCAACAGGCCGTCGCGGCCGTCCGTGGGCGAGCGGACAGGAGGGCGAGCGATGTTGCAGCAGTGGATTAAGCGGGGCCTCGGCCTGATGGCGGCGGTGCTGGCGGCCCTGGCGGCCGTGGCCGGGGCGTATTGTCGGGGGCGGGCCATGGGCCGGGCGCAGGAACGCTCGGACAGTGCGGCCCGCCTCCAGGAGCGGGCCGCACAGGCCCGCAAGGAGAGCAGGGATGTGGAGGAAACGGTGGCCCGCCGCAATGACGATGCCGTGGTTGATCGCCTCAAGTCTGGGTGGGTGCGCGCCGCTCGCCCCCCGGACAGGGATTGAGTACTGCGATCATGCCCGGCCGGTGTACTTCAATTCCGCGGCCGAGGTCGATGCGACGCCGGCGGCGGTTCGGCGGCAGATACTGGTTCACAACGAGATGGTTGCCAGGCTCTGTTTTTGAGGTAAATTGGGGACGCGATTTTCCGTTGAAGGCAAACCGGCTCGCCGGCACGGAATGGGTGATCGACAGGTGGGTCGTGGTCTGGATCTGCAATAATTTCTGGTTTTCCGTCCTGCTGGACTTGGCGTCCGGCTGACAGTTCCAGGAGAGGCGCCATGAGTCAGAAAGTGTGGTGTCGGCAAACGTCTTGCCCGGCGCGCCCGCGGCGGGAAAAATAACATGGCTGACGGCGAAATCCTGGCGGCCACGCGGGTTCGTCCGCGCTACCGGTATTCGATGCGGACCGGTTTGCTGGCGCTGGTGTTCGCCTGTATCGCGCCGGCGCTGGTGGTGGCGTCGATTGCCGTCTATGAAAGCTACCTGATCCAGAAAGAGCGGATTTTCCGCGACACGATTTTCCTGGCCCGCAACCTGACCGCCATTCTCGACCGGGAAATGACCGGGGTCGAGGCGGGTTTGCAGATGCTGGCGACCTCTCCCGACCTGATTGGCGGCGACCTGGCCGGATTCCACCAGCGTGCCCGCGAAACGATCAAGTTCCAGATCGTCGACAGCTACGTGCTGACCGACAAGACAGGGCATCAGGTACTCAACACCTTGGTGCCTTACGGCACGGCATTGCCGCAGTCGGCGGTGTCACAAGAGCTGGCCACGGTTTTCCGGGCTCGCGAGCCTGTGTTGAGCAGCCTGTTCACCGGCGCGGTCAGCCATGCCCCGACGCTTGCGCTCGGAGTGCCGGTGGTGCGCGGCCAGGACGTCATATACAGTCTCAATGTGGGCCTGTCGCCGGAGCGCATCGGCAACGTGCTGGGGCGCCGCGGCCTGCCGGATGGCTGGGTGGCGGCGGTACTGGACAAGGACGGCACCATCATCGCGCGCACTCGCGATACGGCAAGGTTCGTCGGCCAGAAGGCCGTGCCGGCGCTGGCGCGGGCGGTGCGGGCGGAAAGCGAAGGTTCGCTCGAGACCACCACCAAGGAGGGTACGCCGGTCTATACCGCCTTCAACCGTTCCGCCCTGACGGGTTGGACGGTCGCCGCCGGCGCGCCGATGACGCTGGTGACGACCGATCTGTATCGTTCGATCGCCTGGCTGGCGCTGGGAACCTTGGCGGCATTCGGGTTGGGCCTGTGGCTGGCGTTACGGCTGGCCAATCGCCTGACCTCGGCGGTACAGGGACTGGTGGGGCCTGCGCTGGCGCTGGGGGATGGCCGGACCGTCGAACTGCCCGACACCCGCGTCAAGGAAGCCGAGGAAGTGGGCACGGCGTTGCTGCAGGCCTCGCGCATGCTGGCGCGCGCGCAGCATCTGGCGCACTACGATCCCCTCACTGGACTATGCAACCGGGTGCTGTTCGGCGAACTGGTGCTGCGCGAGTTGGCGGTGGCGCAGCGTAGCGGGCAGTCATTCGCCATTCTCGCGATCGACCTGGATGGCTTCAAGTCCGTCAATGACCTGCACGGCCACGCTGCCGGCGACACCGTGCTGAAAGAGGCGGCCGATCGCATGGCTCGCGCCATCCGCGTTTCGGACGTGGCGGCGCGGCTGGGAGGCGACGAGTTCGCCGTGCTGTTGTTGGAAACCGATCTCGACGGGGCCCAGGCGGTTGCCGAAGCGCTGGTCGAAAGCCTGTCGCTGCCGTATCCAAAGATCCGGGTGGCGGTATCTGCCAGCATCGGGATCGCCGTGTACCCGCAGTCCGGGGGCACCATGTTGCAGTTGCTGGAGCGTGCCGATGTCGCCCTGTACCGGGCCAAGGGCCTGGGCAAGCGGCGGGTGGCATCCGACGGCTGAGACCCGTTTCCGGTTTTCGCTAAACTGCGTCGTTGCGGCGCGTGTTGTCCGGCGCGGCGCAGCGGTTGTAAATCGGGCAGTCGGAAAAAGTAATGCAATTCGTTCACAGCCGGAAGACGGCGACGTGCGCGGGTCTGATGGCTGTCCTGCTCTGGGGCACCGTCGTTGGCCTGATCCGTAGTGTCAGCGAGCGCTTCGGACCGATCGGCGGCGCGGCCCTGATCTACACCGTCGGTTCGCTGTTCCTGGTACTGCTGTTGGGACTTCCCCGTGTGGGCACGTTTCCGCGCCGCTATCTGCTGTCCGGCAGCGTTCTGTTCGTCGCCTACGAAATCTGCCTGTCGCTGTCGCTGGGATTTGCCGCCAACCGTGGCCAGGCCATCGAACTGGGCATAGTCAATTACCTCTGGCCGTGCTTGACCGTCATCCTGGCGATACTGATCAACGGCCAGCGCGCCGGTGCCTGGGTCGTGCCGGGCATTGCGCTGTCACTGTGCGGCATCGTCTGGGTGGTTGGCGGCGATGGCGGCATCTCGTGGCAAGGCGTGGTCGCCAATGTCTCGAGCAATCCGCTCAGTTATGGCCTGGCATTCAGCGGCGCCATCATATGGGCTGTTTACTGCAACGTCACCAAGCGCTACGCGGACGGCAAGAATGGCGTTGCGCTGTTCTTCATATTGACCGCGACGACGCTGTGGATCAAATACGGCTTTAGCGCCGAACCGCCGCTGGCCTTCGACGGCGCCGCCGTGCTGGAACTGTGCGTGACGGGCGGCGCCATGGCGGCCGGTTACGCGTTATGGAACCTGGGCATTCTGAAAGGCAATCTGACGCTGTTGGCCACGGCTTCGTATTTCACGCCGGTGCTGTCGACTTTTTTCGCGGCGTTGTGGCTGTCTACCCGTCTGAGCGCGGCCTTCTGGCAAGGCGTGGCCATGGTGACCGCCGGTTCGCTGATCTGCTGGGCGGCAACGCGCGGTCGTCCGGCCCGGGGCGGTTAGCCTGGGGCCGGAGCCGGGCCGGGCGCCAGCCGCGACGCGGCGACTGGCTCAGTCCAATACCATGGTCTGCGCCACGGCGTAGCCCAGCGGAATGAGCAAAAGGGAAGCGAACAGGGAACTGACAATCGCCGCCGATATCTTCAGCCAGGGCTCGGGGCCCGCGCTTTGAATCGTTTGCACCACCAACGCGACGATACCCACAACCATCAAACAGCTGATTACCACTGCTACGTAAGTCATGATGTCTCCGTCCTCGCCTGATTAAGGGATTGCGGCGCCGCTGGTACGGTCTAGGTGTTTGGTCTGATTGTGCGCCTGTATTGGGAGGCATGGCGCTAGGGTTTTCCAGGCTACGGGCGCGCGATGTGGCGTTTTTGCCGCGCACCCCGCAGCATGAAATCAGTGTGCGTCGCAGCATTTTCGGACCGCCGCGAGGGCTGCGCGTTGGGCTACGATGGCGGTGTCGACTCATTTTCCAAGCCGCGCCATCATGCCGCAACGACTCCGCCCCGGTACCCGCGCCACATTGCAGGTCAGGCAATTGCTGCCGGGCGAGTTCGCCTGGATCATCACCTTGCTGGACCCGGACACGGGCAATGTGCGCAGCACCAATTATTCCGAACGCCGCTACCCCAGCCAGGACGAGGCCTCGGCCGCCGGCAAGGCAGCCGTGGTGGAATTTCTCGGCGCCGACGGCCGCAATCGCGACGAACGCCGGTCGCCCGGACCCTGACGCCAGTGTCCCCGCCAGCGCCTGCACAGCCCTCGATCGAGGGCTTTTTTGCATCCGGCTTTCGGAAAGGGGGGGCTGGGCACGGCGCTTGCTGACTCGTGGGGCAGGCGCGTTTGGCGCCGACGAGGAGATCCACCATGCAGCACGCTTCCCACCGTCCCCCGGGTGCACCGGATGAGGCCCCCGCCGACGATCCGCCGTTGCCGGGCAAGCCTTCCCGGGACGATCCGCCCGCGCGTCCGAATCCGGCGCCCGACGATCCCGCCCCGCCCGATATAACGCCGCCCGCGCCCGATCCGCGCGCGCCGGGCACCATCGATCTGGCTTGATCGGCCGATCCATCCCCTGACCAACAAGGAGGTCCGCATGCGTTCCATTTTGCTATGGCTGCTCGGCGTGCCCATCCCAATCATCATCCTGCTGGCGCTGTTCTGGCATTGATAGTCGGTTTGACGCCGCGCGGCAATGGCCGCGCGACCTGAACAAGGAAACGACCATGGAAAATGCAATATCGGCAAGCCGCGCCCATGATGGCGCAATTCCGGTGCGCGAATCGACCGTGTCCGCGGTCTCCTGGGCGGCGGTGCTGGCCGGCGCGGTGATCGCCGCGGCGCTGTCGCTGGCCCTCTTGGCGGGCGGCTCTGGCCTGGGTCTGCTGTCGGTCTCGCCTTGGGGCGACGAGGGGCTGTCGGCTCCGGCGGTAGGCATCGGGATCATTGCCTGGATGCTGTTCACGCAAGTCGTGGCCTACGGGATTGGCGGCTATGTCGCCGGCCGCTTGCGGACCAAATGGGTCGATGCGCACATTGACGAGGTGTACTTTCGCGATACCGCGCACGGCTTCCTGGTGTGGGCGTTGAGCGCCGTTGTCAGCGCGGCGCTGCTGGGCTCGGCGTTGGCCACCCTGGCGTCGGGCGCGGCCAAGGCCGGGGCCTCGGTGGCGGCCGGAGCCGGGGCGGCGGTGACCGCGACCGCGGCTGCCGGTGCGGCCGGTGACATGGATCATGCCGGCGATTACTTCACTGACCTGCTCTTGCGTTCCGATCGTCCCGAGGCTGGCGGCGACCGCGCCGCGGCGCGAGCCGAAGTGGGGCGCATCGTTGCGATGAGCCTGGCGCGCGGCGAGATGGCGCCGGCGGACCGCGACTATGTCGCCAAGGTGGTCGCGGCCCAGGCAGGCATTGATCCGGCCGCGGCGCAGCAGCGCGTCAACCAGACGTTGCAAAAGGCCCGCCAGGCTCTCGAGGATGCCAAGCGCGAGGCGCGCGCCGCGGCCGACCAGGCACGCAAGGCGGCCGCGACCCTGGCGCTATGGGGCTTCGCGTCCATGTTGATCGGCGCTTTCGTGGCCAGCCTGTGTGCTACCTGGGGTGGACGGCGTCGCGATTTACCGTTCAAGCCGTAGCATGGCTCACGGCAACGCTCCTGCCGGTCTGGCACCGCCGCGCCGTGGGGCGACAGGCCGGGAAAATGAAAAAGGCCTTCACCGAAGTGAAGGCCTTTGAATTCTCTGGTGGCGCATCCCTGATTCGAACAGGGGACCTGCGGATTATGATTCCGTCGCTCTAACCGGCTGAGCTAATGCGCCATCCTATCGTCGCTGCGTGATTTGCATCATCCTCGGGTATTACCCTGGGAACATTCCTACCAAGCCACGTCTGCTGACCTGCTAAGTAAGAAAAGCAACGAAGAAAGAAATTCTAGCACGGAACATTTTTGCAATGCAACTGCCCCCGTGTTTTTTCTTATGCCTTCGCCTCAGTCGTCCCGGGCCAGACGAATGCCGGAGAATTGCCAGCGGGCTTCCGGCGGGAAGAAGTTGCGATAGCTGGGCCGAAGATGGCCGCGAGGGGTGGCGCAGGAGCCGCCGCGCAGCACGAACTGATTGCACATGAATTTGCCGTTGTACTCACCCACGGCTCCCGCATCCGGCTTGAAGCCGGGATAGGCGTCATAGGCACTGGCGGTCCATTCCCAGGTATCGCCATACAACTGCGCGGGCCCATGGGCGCCCAGGCGGGCGGGCGCGGGGCGCGGATCGAGATGGCCATTTTCCAGCAAGTTGGCCCGGCTCGACCAGGCGGTGTCGGGCAACTGCCGGGCCGCGTGCTCCCATTCCGCTTCGCGTGGCAGGCGTACCCGGGCCCAGCGCGCGTACGCATCCGCCTCGTAATAGCTGATGTGGGTCACCGGCGCCTGCAGCTCCAGTTCCTGCATGCCGTGCAGCGTGAAGACGCGCCAGTCATCGCGCTGGCCTTCCCAGTACAAGGGAGCGCGCCAGCCTTCGGCACAGACGCGTTCCCAGCCCAGCGACAGCCACAGCTCGGGCCGCTTGTAGCCGCCGTCGCGGATGAACGCCAGGTACTCATGCTGCGTCACCAGGCGGTTGGCCAGATGGAAAGGGCGCAGCAGCACGTCATGCGCGGGGCCTTCGTTGTCGAAGGCGAAGCCGCCGCCATCATGGCCGACGCGGGTTATGCCGCCGGCGTAATGCGTCCATCCGGCAGGCGTGCCCGGCGGCAGGGCCGGCGAGCCCGACGCCACATAGGCGGGTCGCAATGGATTGGCATACAACAGGTGCTTGAGGTCCGTCAGGATCAGCTCCTGGTGCTGTTGCTCGTGGTTCAAGCCCAATTCGAGCAATGCGTCGAAGGCCGGGTCGTTGCCGCCCAGCCGCGCGATCAGCGCATGCATGGCCTGGTCCACATGCTGGCGGTAGCGCATCACGTCGGCCAGTGGCGGGCGGGTCAGCAGACCGCGTTGCGGTCGCGGGTGCTTGGCGCCGACCGCGTTGTAGTACGAATTGAACAGCATGCGGTACTGCGGATGGAACACTGCGACCTGTGGCGCGAAATGGGACAGCAGAAAGGTCTCGAAGAACCAGGTGGTGTGCGCCAGATGCCATTTGACCGGGCTGCAGTCCGGCATGGACTGCGCCTGGCAGTCCTCGGGGCTCAGCGGCGCCGCGAGCGCCGTGGTGGTGGCGCGCACGGCATCGTAGCGATCATGCTGGCCCGCTTGTCCGGCCGCGTAGGGGCCGCTGGCGGGGTGGGTCAGCAGGCAGGCAGGTTCCATGGCGATCCTCCATTGGCGGGTTGCGGGCGGACGCGTCAGGCGCGGGCACTGAAAACCGAAAACCAGCCGCGCGCATCCGACCAGTGTTCGATGCCGTCGAAGCCCGCGCGACGCAGCAATTCGGCAAAGGCCTGGGGCGCGAACTTGTACGAGTTTTCAGTGTGGATGCGTTCGCCCGGGGCGAAGTGGCGGGCATCGCCGGGCCAGGTGACGGTAACGGCATGGCGCGCTTGCAGGTGCATTTCGATGCGCGAGTGGTCGCTGTTGAACAGCGCCACATGGCGCCAGTCGTCGACGTCGAAATCGCTGCCGAGTACGCCATTGACGTGGCGCAGCAGGTTCAGATTGAAGGCGGCCGTCAGGTGCAGGGCGTCGTCGTAGGCCGGCTCCAGCACCTGTCTGGGCTTGACGCGGTCAACGCCTACCAGCAGCCCGCCGCCGGCGCACTGGCGCCGGATGCGACGCAGCATGGCGAGCGCCGCCGCCGGATCCAGATTGCCGATGCTGGAACCTGGGTAGAAGAACAGGCGTTGCTCGGGAGCGATCTCCGGCGGCAATGCCAGCGCCTGGGAGAAGTCCAACCCGATCGGGCTGATGCGCAGGTCCGGATAGGACAGGCGCAATCTGCGCACGGCTGACTGGAGGTAGTCGACGGAGATGTCGATAGGCACATAGTGGCGTGGCCGCAGGCTGGCGAACAGCCGCTCGGCTTTGGCACAGTCGCCCGCGCCCAGGTCGATCATGGTCTGCACCGGCCCGACACACCGCGCAATATCCTGGCCGTGGCGCTCGAAGATCTCGGCCTCGCAACGGGTCGGGTAATACTCGGGCAACTGGGTGATGGCGGTGAATAGGGATGAGCCGAGCGCGTCGTACAGGAATTTGGGGTCGATATGGGCGGGATTGTCCAGCAAACCGTCGCGCAGCTCTTGCTGTTCGGGACGGGGGGGTGCGAGCGGGGGCGCCAGGAAATGCGGATCGGCACCAGCAGGCAGGGCGGAGGTAGAAACCATGCGTTCAGTTCCTTTGTGAGGCGGGTGAAGCGCATTGCAAAGGCTTATTGTGGCGGCCAGAGGGGTTCCGGTGTCAAGTCTAAGCCGCTGAAATGCAATGGACTTTTACCAAATCGGTCGGTCGAACCTGTGGGCGTCGCCACGGGCGTGGGCCTGTCGGCGTGGGCTGCTCAGCAAGTGCCGCGCCACAGAAATATCGGTTAACGGCTGGTTGCCAAAGCTCGGGCGCGAAACGCCGGGAATGGCCACAATGGGTCATGGCCTGGACGGCAGCCGTTCGGCGAGAATCCGGCGCGCCGTCTGGCCCGCGCCGGCAGCGGCGATGGGCCGTGCCGGCAGGTCCCGTGCAACCCCAAGCAAAAGGAGCGACCATGAATCGAAAGCATCAACGCGCTGAAATGGCCCTGCATCGTGAACGCGTCAACGACAGCTTCCACGAGTTGCTGGCCGGTACCGAGGATCTGCTGCGCTCGACGGCCTCGTATACGGGGTCCGAAATCGAGGCGGCGCGCGCGCGCCTGAAGCAGCAATTGGCCGATGCGCGCGAGTCCGCGGGCGATTGGGAAGGGTTGGCACGGGAGCGGGCTCGCCGCGCCAGGGCCTATGCCGATGAATACGTCCATGAACACGCCTGGAAATCGGTCGGCGTGGCCACGCTGGTGGGGGTGTTGCTGGGCTGCTGCCTGTTGGCCAACCGGCGCTGAGCGCGCGCCATGAGGTCGCCGCCGGCTCCGCCGGGTCTATCGCGCGCGGCGGTCCGCGCGGCGGGCGCCGGCTGGCGGCTCGCATGGCGCGCCGCGGTACTGGCCGGTGGCATCGCGCTGCTTGCCGCCTGTGCCAGTGTGCCGGATGCGCAAGAGCGCGCCGCGCGCCAGGCCCAGGTCGGGTTGTCGGCCGATTCGGCCCGCGACAGCTACCGCCGCGGCCAGGCTATCGCGGCGGATCCACGCAATTCGCGGGATGATTTCCTGGCGCGCCACCTGGCGGTGGAAGAGGCGGTCAGCGGCGCGCCGCTGGTGGCCGGCAATCGCGTGCGCCTGCTGGCCGATGGCCCTGGCACCTATCAGGCCATGCTGCGTTCGATTGCCCAGGCGCGGCGCTATGTCCACATGGAAACCTACATCTTCGATGACGATGAGGAAGGCGCGCGCTTTGCCCAGGCCTTGATCGCGGCCCGGCGCCGCGGCGCCGATGTGGCCTTGATGGTGGATGCGGTGGGTACCATCAATACACCGGATGCGCTCTTCCAGCGCCTGCGCGATGCCGGCGTGCAGGTTGCCGTTTTCAACCCGGTCAGTCCGGTCGGCGGCGGCCGCGCCGGCTGGTCGCCCAATCAGCGCAATCATCGCAAGATCCTGGTGGTGGACGGCAAGGTCGGCTACCTGGGAGGCATCAACGTCAGCGCCGTGTATGCATCATCGCCATCCGGAGGAGGCTCGGCTCCGAGTGGCGCGGATGGCGAACGCACCGATGCCGCCAGCGCGCCCTGGCGCGACACGCATCTGCGCATCGACGGACCGGCCGTGGCGCAACTTGAAGCCGTGATCGAGGCCGGGTGGCGATCCCAGGCGGAGGAACCTTTGCGGGGCGGCGGGGTGGTCATCGCGCCGGCCACGGGGCCGACGCGGGTGCGGATCCTGGCCAACCAGCCCGACCGCGGCGATGGCTATACGGTCTATCTCACGCTCATGTCCGCGTTCGAAAGCGCGCAGCGTTCGATCCACATCACCATGGCTTATTTCGTGCCGGATCCGGCCTTCGTCGATGCCTTGGCGGCCGCGGCGCGGCGCGGTGTGGACGTGGTGCTGGTGTTGCCCGGTTTCAGCGATTCGTCGCTGGTATTGCACGCAGGCCGTTCGCACTACAGCCGGCTGTTGCAGGCCGGCGTGAAGCTCTACGAAAGGCGCGATGCGCTGTTGCATGCCAAGACGGCGGTGGTGGACGGCGTTTGGTCCACGGTCGGATCGAGCAACATGGACTGGCGCAGCTTCGCGTTGAACTACGAGGTCAACGCGGTTGTGCTGGGGGCGGACTTCGGCGCCGAGATGGAGGCGCTGTTCCAGCGCGATGTGGCCGCCTCGGTGCGGATCAGCCCCGAGGCCTGGCGGGCCCGGGGCGTGGATGACCGCTTCATGGAATTCTTTTCGCGGCTGTTCGAGCGCTGGCTGTAGCGCTTGGGCGCGCGGGCGCTCAGGCTGGCGCGGGCCGCGGCGGATGCGCCATGGCATGTTCCTGGGCCAGCGCGGTGCTGATGTCGTGGGTCGGCTGGAACGAGTCGGCGCGTGCCATCGACCAGCCGGTGCGGAACACCTGGTGGCGGAATTCCCCCCGCAGCAGTTCTCCCGGCGCCAGTTCGGGGAACAGGGCCGACAGCAGCCGGATTTCGCTCGGGGAAATGCGGCGGGCGATGTGGTGGGGGCGCAGTTGGCCCGGATGGGTCAGGCCGGCCGCGGCCAGCAGTTCGGCTAGCGCGTGCAGCGTGTTCTTGTGGAAATTGGCCACGCGTTCGGCCTTGTCCGGCACAACCAGGGCGCGCTGGCGCAGCGGATCCTGGGTGGTGACGCCGGTGGGGCACTTGCCGGTGTGGCAAGCCTGGGCCTGGATGCAGCCGATGGCGAACATGAAGCCGCGCGCGGCGTTACACCAGTCGGCGCCCATCGCCATGACGCGGGCCATGTCGAATGCGGTGATGATCTTGCCTGAAGCGCCCAGCTTGATGCGGTCGCGCAGGTTCACGCCGATCAGGGTGTTGTGCACCAGGCGCAGCGCCTCGCGCAGGGGCGTGCCGACGTGGTCGACGAACTCGACCGGCGCGGCGCCGGTGCCGCCTTCGGCGCCGTCCACCACGATGAAGTCGGGCGTGATGCCGGTTTCGAGCATGGCCTTGACGATGGCGAACCACTCCCAGGGATGGCCGACGCAGAATTTGAACCCAACCGGCTTGCCGCCGGACAGCTCGCGCAGGCGCGCCACGAATTTCATCAGGCCGATGGGCGTATCGAAGGCCGAGTGGCTGGCGGGTGAGTTGCAGTCCTGCCACGGGGCCACGCCGCGCGCCTCGGCGATCTCCGGGGTGACCTTGCCCGCCGGCAGGATGCCGCCGTGGCCCGGCTTGGCGCCCTGCGACAACTTGATCTCGATCATCTTGACCTGCGGCGTACAGGCATTCCGGGCAAATGCTTCCTCGGAAAAGGCGCCGTGCTCGTCACGGCAGCCGAAGTAGCCTGATCCGATGTTCCACACCAGGCTGCCGCCCGGTTGGCGATGGTAGCGGCTGATGCCGCCTTCGCCGGTGTCGTGCGCGAAGTCGCCCTGGCGCGCGCCTTCGTTCAGCGCCAGGATGGCGTTGGCCGACAGCGCGCCAAAGCTCATCGCCGAGACGTTGAATGCCGACATCGAATACGGCTGGGTGCAATCCGGGCCGCCGACGGTCACGCGGAAATCGGTGTCGCCGATATGGGTCGGCGACATGGAATGGTTGATCCATTCATAGCGGTCGCCGTATACGTCTTCCTGGGTGCCGAAGGGGCGCTTGTCGATTTCGCGCTTGGCGCGCTGGTACACGATCGAGCGCTGCGCCCGCGAGAACGGCGAAGCCTGTGTGTCGTCCTCCAGGAAGTACTGGCGGATCTCGGGGCGGATGAATTCGAACAGGAAGCGCAGATTGCCCAGCACCGGGTAGTTGCGGCGGATGGCGTGGCGCGTCTGGATCAGGTCGTAGACGCCCAGCAGTCCGAGCAGCACCAGGGGCACGGCGGCCCAAAGCCACCAGTACGAGTGCGTGAACACCAGCGCGGTGCTCGCGACGGCGGCCACCACGGTCAAGATAAAGGCCGTATAGCGGCCGGCGATCCATTGCATGTCCATCTCCGTATTGCGGGATGCAGCAACCATACACCAGGCCAACTGTAAAACCGGTAAACGCGCGGCGTGATGCGGCAATCATCCAGGATTGGTCTGCCATTCCGAAAGCGGCGCCAACGCTGGCGTTGCGGGGAGGCGGATGCGAAAAAGCCCGTCGCAGCGGGCTTTGCTGGAACAGTGTTTTTCAGTAATTGGACGCTGGGGCTGAGGCTTCCGACCGCCGGGCCGAACAGCGGGCTCCGGCAGGCCTGGAATGGTGTTCAGGCGATCGGGTGGGCGCTGATCCAGGCCACCAGCAGGCTGACCGTCAGTACCGAGAGCACGGTGGATACCAGGATCGCGCGGGAGGTGACGCGTGCATCACGGCCATACATCTGCGCAAGCATGAAGGGGCCCGTGCCGATCGGCAGGGCGCTCATCAGTACCGCCGTCCAGGCCCACAGCGGCGGCATGGAAAACACCTGGAATGCCAGCAGCGCGGTCACGGCCGGCTGCAGCAACAGTTTGCCGGCCACCAGTCGCAGCACGCCCGGCCCGGGACTGGCGGTTTCGGTCTGGGCCAGAAACAGGCCGATGGTCACCAGGGCGCAGGGGCTGGCCGAGGCGCCCAGCAGCGAGACATAGCGATCGACCCCCTCGGGCAGCGCCAGGCCCGTGCCGGCCCATGCCAGGCCCAGCACCGGCGCGGCCAGCAGGGGATTGCGCATCAGTGCGCGGCCGACCTTGGCCAGCGTGGCGGCCAGACCCGGGGCCTGCTGGCGGTCGAACTCGATCAGGGCGATAGTGCAGCCGAACAGGACGCTTGCCGTCAGCAGCGTGCTGAAAGCCGCGGGCGCCAGGCTGTCGGCGCCGAACAACGCCAGGCACAGCGGAATGCCCATGTAGCCGGCGTTGGCGTAGGCCGCTGCCAGGCCTTCGATGCCACGATCGGTCAGTCCGCGCGGGCCGTGCTTGCGCGGCAGGAACGCCAGCAGGAAGGTAACGGCGATGCCGCCGGCGAAGGCGCCGGCGAACCCCCAGTGCGCCATGTGCGCCAGATCGACCTGGGTCATGGCGCGGAACAGCAGTGCCGGCAGCGACAGGTAGACCACGTAGCGGTTCAGCGCGTCGGTGGCGCCCGCGCCCAGGATGCGCCAACGCGCCGCCAGCCATCCGGTCAGGATCAGCGCGAAAACCGGCAGGGCGGCGGTGATGACGGCATTCATGGCGGTGACAGGGAAGGGCGCGAAAAGGCGCTCATTCTACTTGCCGCGGCAGGCCGCGGCGGCGCGCCGAACGCGTCACCAGCAGGATGCCCAGCGCAGCCAGCGCCATGCCGGGCCACGCCAGTGACGGGATGGGTTCGTCCAGCACCAGCAAGGCAATGACGGCCGTGGACGGTGGCACCAGGAAAAACAAGGCCGACACGCGCGATGCCTCGCCGTGGCGCAGCATGGCCAGCAGCAGTGTTATCGCGACCAGCGAATTGCCCACCACCAGGTAGGCCAGCGAACCCAGCAGTGGCGCGTTCCATTCGATGCGCATCGGCTCGAGCCAGTAGGCCAGCGGCGCCGTGACCGCCAGGCCCACGGTGTATTGCACCGTGTTGGCGGTAACGGGATGGGTCTGCACGCCGAAGCGCTTTTCGTACAGCGTGCCGCTGGTGATGCAGAGCAGGGCCGCGGCCGCGAACACCAGGCCGAGCGTCGAAGCCAGATCGACCGACGCTTTGGCGACAATGACCAGCGCGGCGCCGGATACCCCCAGTCCCAGCCCCGCCCAGCGTCGCGCGTCGACGCGTTCGTGGGCGATCATTGGTGCCAGCAGCCCGATCAGGATAGGTTGCAGCGAGGTGATCAGCGCCAAGCCACCGGCCGACATGCCGTGTTTGAGTGACAGGTAGGTACAGCAGAAGTAGCCGGCCTGCAGCAGCAGGCCGACCATGGCCAGATGGACCCAGGCGTTGGCGTCCCGGGGCCATGGCGGACGCAACGCCAGCAGGAACGGCGCCAGCAGCGCCACCACGCAGGCATAGCGCAGCGCCAGGAACGTCAGTGGATCGGCGTAGGCCAGTCCCACCTTGAGCACCACGAAACCGCTGGCCCAGAGCAGCAGGAAAAGCACAGGCGCGAATTTCAACCAGGTGGGCGTTGCGGCTTGCGGCATCTCGGAGGTCTGCTGCGGGAATGGGCCAGCCGCGATGGTACGCCTGTTTCGCGGATGCGCCATCCCTGCGAAAATGTCGCAACTGCCTTATCGGCAAGCTGCTGCGCAAGGAAACACAAATGGCTAGCGACAAACCAGTGGTACGTATCACTCTCGGAACCTGGGACCGCCTGCGCGACGACGCCGGGTCGGTCCGTTACGACGTCTTCGTGCGCGAGCAGAGCGTGCCGCCCGAGGTCGAAATGGACGATGATGATGCGGTGTCGGTGCATGCGGTGGCCTATGCCGCCGACGGAACGCCGCTGGGTACCGGCCGCCTGTTGCCCGATGGCCACATCGGCCGCATGGCGGTGCTCAAGCGGGCGCGCGGGCTGGGTGTCGGCGGCCAACTGCTCGATGCCTTGATCGGCCAGGGGCATGGCGACGGCCATCGCATGCTGGTGTTGCATGCCCAGACCCATGCCAAGGGCTTCTACGAGGCCCACGGGTTCCGGGTCGAAGGCGAGGAGTTCATGGAGGCCGGCATCGCGCACGTCGTCATGACGCGGACGCTGGCGTAGGGGGGCTAGCGAAGGGGCGCAATAAAACAGAACCCGGCGCGTCACCTTCACGCGCTGGCGCGTTTCAAAAAAAGCCCTGGCGCGCCGCAAAACAAAAACCCCGCACGCTTTCGCGAACGGGGTTTTTATCGGCGCATCACGACAGGTACCTCGTGATGTAATAATTGGTGCCCAGGAGAGGACTCGAACCTCCACACCTTGCGGCACATGGACCTGAACCATGCGCGTCTACCAATTCCGCCACCTGGGCGCTGATGTTTTACCTTCCGCGTCGCTTTCCAGTTTACGTTCTGTCTTTCGACTTCTTGCTACCGGCTGCGTTTCGTTTCGTGTTCAACAGCAGAGGAACGAGATTATGCATACTTTTTGGGAAGTGTGCAAGTCATGCAGCATTTTTTTCACTTTTTTTTCGATGCGGCCGGCTTCGCTATAGTGTCGCCCCATGTCACGCTCCCTCTGCCTGCGCTGCAAGCGCCCCCGATCCCATTGCCTGTGCGCCCTGATCCCGGCGCTGAGCCCGCGAACCCGCGTGGTGGTGTTGCAGCATCCGAGCGAGGCGCGCCATGCGCTGAATACAGCGCGGCTGGCGGTGTTGGGGCTGGATGGGGCGCGGCGCCTGGTGGGCGAATACTTTCAGCATGAGCAGTGGGCCGAACCCGGCTATGCGCCCTGTGTGTTGTTTCCCGGCGAGGGCGCGGAGGTATTGATGCCGGGGTGCGACATCGCGACGGGCGCGCCGGTGCAATTGATCGTGCCGGACGGCACCTGGACTCATGCGCGCAAGCTGCTGCACATCAATCCCCAACTGGCCGCGTTGCCGCGCGTGATGTTGCCGCCCGGCCTGGCAACGCGTTACCGGGTGCGGCACGCGGACATCCCGGGCGCACTGTCCACCATTGAGGCGGTGACGCATGCGCTCAATGCGCTGGAGGCGCCACGCAATTTCGATGAACTGCTGCGACCGTTCGAGGCCTTGATCGATGGCCAGATCGCGGGGATGGGGGCGGACCTGTATGCGCGCCATCACCTGAACCGCAAGGTGCCGTGGCGCTGAAGGATGTCTTGGTGTGGGCGGCGGGGAAGGGGGGGCGGGACCGCCGCACAAAGCGCAAAGCAAAAGCCCCGAAAATCGCGAGATTTTCGGGGCTTTCAATTTTTTGCCAACACTGCCTGTTTTTATTGCGACGTGATGTCATCGCAAACCCAAACAGCCTCGGCTGAAATTCCGTGGTGCCCAGGAGAGGACTCGAACCTCCACACCTTGCGGCACATGGACCTGAACCATGCGCGTCTACCAATTCCGCCACCTGGGCACTGAGACATTGCAGTCAGAACTTTGTGATACGCTGCCACTTCGATTGCATGAGGTTTTTATTCCCATGTATTCAAAGCGCAATTGCAAAATCACTCTACAATCCGTCTGACCATTTCTGCTTCAGTGTTCAGCCTTGGGCGAACCACAGAAGCTGCGCATTATATACGGAAAAATTAGCTTTGGCAAAACGATCGAATAACGAATCGAACAACAACAGATCCACTCCGTTGCCGGAAGCGCCGCCAGACTTCGATCCCGATGTCCCGTCCCGTGAAGCCATCCTGAAAGCGCTGCGATCCGCGGGGGCGCCGTTGTCTCCGGTGGAGCTGGCCGAGCGCATGGGCGTGGAGCGTCCGGCGACGATGGTGGGATTCGAACGCCGCCTCGGCGCGATGGAGCGCGACGGCCAGCTGATGCCGAACCGCAAGGGTGTGCTGCTGCTGGCCACCAAGCTGGATTTCGTCGCCGGCAAGGTGCTGGGCCACCGTGATGGCTTCGGCTTCCTGTTGCGCGACGACGGCGGGCCGGACCTGTTCCTGTCGCCGCGCGAAATGCTCAAGGTGCTGCACGGCGACCGCGTGCTGGTCAAGCCGTCGGGCGAATACCGCGGCAAGCCGGAAGGCACCATTGTCGAAGTCATCGAGCGCCGCACCAACAAACTGGTGGGCCGCTTCCTGCACGAGCATGGCCTGTCCATCGTGGTGCCGGAAGACCAGCGCATCAAGCACGACATCCTGATTCCGCCCAGCGATACCAATGGTGCCCAGCACGGGCAGGTGGTGTCGGTCGAGATCATGGAGCAGCCCACCCGCCACACGCAACCGCTGGGGCGCGTGGCCGAGGTGCTGGGCGAGATCGACGATCCCGGCATGGAAATCGAGATCGCGGTGCGCAAGTTCGACGTGCCGGTCGAATTTTCCGAGGCGGCGCGCAAGCAGGCCGCCCGGCTGCCGGATGTGGTGCGCAGGACCGACCTGAAAGACCGCGTAGACCTGCGCGATGTGCCGTTGATCACCATCGATGGCGAGGATGCGCGCGATTTCGACGACGCCGTCTACTGCGAGGCGGTGGAGTTGGGCACGGGCCAACGCAAGCGCCCGGGCTGGCGCCTGCTGGTGGCCATCGCCGACGTCAGCCATTACGTGCGGCCCGGCGATGCGCTGGACGACGATGCGCTCGAGCGCGGCACCAGCGTGTATTTTCCGCGCCGGGTCATCCCGATGCTGCCCGAGTCGCTGTCCAACGGCCTGTGCTCGCTGAATCCGGACGTCGATCGCCTGGTGCTGGTGTGTGACATGGTGATCCCGGCCTCGGGCGCCAAGGCCGGGACCGTGACGGCCTATCAGTTCTATAACGCGGTGATGCACTCGCACGCCCGTACCACCTACACCAATATCTGGGCCGCGCTGCAGCAGCCCGGCGGGCCCGCGGCCCATGCCATGCGCGCCGTCATGCCGCAGGTGCAGAATCTGTACGAGCTTTTCCAGTTGCTGTCGCAAAGCCGGAAAAAACGTGGCGCCATTGATTTCGACACGGTCGAGACCAAGATCGTCTGCAATGAATTGGGCCGCATCGAGCAGATCGTGCCTGCGGTGCGCAACGATGCCCACAAGCTGATCGAAGAGTGCATGCTGGCGGCCAATACCTGCGCGGCCGATTTCATGGCGCGCAGCAAGCACCCTGGCCTGTATCGCATCCACGAGGGCCCGACCCCCGAGCGCCTGCAATCGTTGCGCGAATTCCTGCGCACCATGGGCTTGTCGCTGGGCGGGGGCGAAACGCCCACCGCCAAGGACTACGGTGATTTCCTCGACTCGGTGCGCGGGCGTCCCGACTACCAGTTGCTGCAGACCATGTGCCTGCGCTCGATGCAACAGGCCATCTACAGCCCGGACAACCTGGGCCACTTCGGCCTGTCGTATCCCGGCTACAGCCACTTCACTTCGCCGATCCGGCGCTACCCGGACCTGCTCACTCACCGTGTCATCAAGGCGTTGCTGGCCGGCCAGCGCTACGTGCCCAGCCTGGACGACCAGCCGGTGGTGATCGGCCGCACCCAGCGCGAGCACGAGCACGCCATCTGGGAAAAGCTGGGCCTGGTGCTGTCGGCCAGCGAACGCCGCGCCGACGAGGCCTCGCGCGACGTCGAGGCCTGGCTCAAGTGCTGGTTCGTCAAGGAGCGCGTGGGCGAGGACTTCAGCGGCACCGTCACCGGCGTGGCCAGCTTCGGTATCTTCGTCACGCTCGACACGCTGCACGTGGAAGGCCTCGTGCACGTCTCCGAACTGGGCGGCGAGTACTTCCAGTTCAACGACGCGCTGCACGAGTTGCGCGGCGAACGCACCGGCATGCGCTACCGCCTGACCGACAAGGTGCAGGTGCAGGTATCGCGGGTCGATCTGGAAGCCCGCCGGATCGAGTTTCGCCTGGTGCAGGGCACCAGCTTCGACGCCTTGCGCAAGGCCGCCGCGCGAGGGCCGGACGAAGGTCCGCGCCGCGTGAAGAAGGCGGCCGCGCCCAAGCCGGCCGCGCTCAAGGGCCAGACCGCCAAGGAACGGCGCGCCGAGGCCAAGAAGGCTGGCAAGCCCGCCAAGACCGCGCCGCGCACCGCACCAGCCAAGAAGACGGCACGCAAGCGCCACTGACTTGGCGGCTCGTGGCCGCCAGGGCGGGCCGGCGCCGCGTTGCCGCGAGCGTCATTGAAAGCGCCGCGTCCGGCGCGCACGGGCCCGGTGCGCGCCCCATAAGGGGTAACATTGCACCTATGGCCGGCCGTGTCCGGTGGCCCGTCCCGCTCTGGGGCGGGCGTTCGTTTCTCTAAAGGTATTTGCATTTATGGCGTCGACCCAAGTCCTTGCCGGGTTTCACGCGGTTGTCGCGCGGCTGCGCCACGCGCCCGAGTCGATCAAGGAAATCTACGTAGAAGCGTCGCGTCGCGACAAGCGCATGCAGACGTTCATCGAGCAGGTCGAGCGGGCCGGTTGCCGCCTGCACCCGGTTCCGATGGAGCGCCTGGACGGGCTGGCGCGCGGGACCCGCCACCAGGGCGTGGTGGCGCTGGCGGAGGAGCGCCAGTTGGCGGTGGACGTGGACGAAGTGCTCGACGTGATCGAGGGACCGCCGTTGCTGTTGATCCTGGATGGCGTGACGGATCCGCACAACCTTGGCGCCTGCCTGCGCACGGCCGATGCCGCCGGTGTGCACGCCGTGATCGCGCCGCGCGATCGTGCGGTGGGGCTTAACAGCACGGTGCAGCGCGTGGCGTGCGGCGCTGCCGATACCGTGCCGTACCTGATGGTCACCAATCTGGCGCGCACCATGCGCGGCCTGAAGGATCGCGGTGTCTGGCTGGTGGGGACCGACGACCAGGCCACGCAGAGCATGCATCAGGTCGATGCGCGCCAGCCCATGGCGTGGGTCATGGGCGCCGAAGGCGAGGGCATGCGCCGCCTGACGCGCGAGACCTGCGATCAACTGGTCAATATCCCCATGCTGGGCTCGGTCGAGAGCCTGAACGTCAGCGTGGCCAGCGCCGTCTGCCTCTATGAATCCGTGCGCCAGCGTCAAGCCTGAACCCGTACTTCCGTAGACCCTTTCCTTCCCGCGTAGTCCATCATGCACCAGAACGGCTTTACCACCACGATCCTCCATTCCGACCGCCAGCAATCCGTCGAGCACGGAGCGGTGCACAAGCCGATGCATCCCTCATCGGAGTTCGCCTACGCCGATGCGCGCGAGCTGGCGGCGGTGTTCCAGGGCAAGCCGGGCTTCACCTACGCGCGCCAGGGCACGCCGACCACCACGGCGCTGGAGGCCAAGGTCAATCTCATGGAAGGCGGCAAGGGCACGGTGAGCTTCGCCACCGGCATGGCCGCGCTGGCGGCCATTTTCACCACGCTGCTGCGCCGCGGCGACCACCTGGTGTCGAGCCAGTACGTGTTCGGCAACACCAATAGCCTGCTTGGCACGCTGCTGGAGTTGGGGGTGGAGATCACCTTCGTGGACGCGACCGATTCGGCGCAGGTGCGCGCCGCGATCCTGCCCAATACCCGCATGGTGTTCACCGAAACCATCGCCAATCCCGGCACCCAGGTGGCCGACCTGGCGGTCATCGGCGAGATCTGCCGCGAGAAGGGGTTGGTCTATGTGGTCGACAACACGCTGACGTCGCCCTGGATGTTCCGGCCGTCGACGGTGGGCGCCTCGTTGGTGATGAATTCGCTGTCCAAGTACATCGGCGGGCACGGCAATGCGCTGGGCGGCGCCGTTACCGACACCGGCCTGTACGACTGGGCCGATTATTCAAACATCTACGACGCCTATCGCAAGGGCCCTTCCACCAGTTGGGGGCTGACCCAGATCAAGAAGAAAGGCCTGCGCGACATGGGCGGCACGCTCGCGGCCGAGCCCGCGCACCGCATCGCCGTGGGGGCCGAGACGCTGGCCCTGCGCATGGCCAAGCATTGCTCCAATGCGCTGGCGCTGGCACGTTTCCTGCAAGAGCATCGCGGCGTGGCGAAGGTGCATTACCCCGGTCTGGCCAGCCATCCGCAGCATGCGCGCGCCGCGGCGCTGTTCGGCTCGCGCTTTGGCGGCTTGCTGGGTGTTGAGCTGGCCGAAGGCGTGGATTGCTTCGATTTCCTGAACCGCCTGCGCATCGTGCTGATGGCGACTCACCTGGGCGACACGCGCAGCCTGGCGCTGCCGGCGGCGCATACCATCTATTATGAGATGGGCGCCGAGCGGCGCAAGCAGATGGGCATCGCCGACAGCCTGATCCGGGTGTCGGTCGGCATCGAGGATGAGACTGATCTGCTATTTGACTTCGATCAGGCGCTCAACGGCAGCCTGCAGGGATAATCCCACGGGTCCCCGGCGTGGTGCTGCGCCGGCCACAACCCGGACAGGAAGCCATGCTGATACAGATCGCCGAAGTATTCTCCACCGACGAGGCGGCCACGCTGCGCCAACGCCTCGAGGCCGCCGACTGGGTGGATGGCAAGGTCACGGCCGGCCACCAGTCCGCCGCGGTCAAGCACAACCGCCAGTTGTCCGAACAGCATCCGCTGGCGCAGGAACTCGGCAACCTGATCCTGCAGCGCCTGTCCGGCAACAACCTGTTCATGTCGGCGGCGCTGCCACGCAAGATCTTTCCGCCGCTGTTCAATCGCTACGAGGGTGGCGAGACCTTCGGCTATCACGTCGACAACGCGGTGCGCGGCATCGTCGGCACCGCCGAGCGCGTGCGCACGGACCTGTCGGCCACGCTGTTCTTTTCCGAGCCCGACTCGTACGACGGCGGCGAGTTGGTCATCGACGACACCTACGGGCCGCGCAGCGTGAAGCTGCCGGCCGGGCACATGGTGCTGTATCCCGGCACCAGCCTGCACAAGGTCAATCCCGTCACGCGGGGTGCCAGGATCAGTTCGTTCTTCTGGATGCAGAGCCTGGTTCGCGAGGACAGCCAGCGCGCCCTGCTGCTCGACATGGACGTGGCGATCCAGCGCCTGAATCAGGATGCCCAGGGGCATCCATCGATCGTTCAGCTCACAGGCATTTATCACAATTTGCTGCGCCGCTGGGCCGATGTCTGAAGCGCGCCCCAGGGTTTGCAAGGCGCTGTCGCGCAAACCCCGAAATGCGCGTTTATGTTTATTGCGGAAAGGCCTAAAAGCTAGTATTGGTGCGGCTTGACGTGAGGTTTTCGCTTGACAGCCGCTCTACGCCAAGGCCTAATACATGTCTGCGTCGCTGACGGTTCGAGGGCCTTGAAACCCTTGAAACCTAGGCGGCGCAGCAGTTTAAAAGTTGTGCTTTGCAGCGCAAGAAAAAGTTTATCCACTAGTCTGTTCGTCGTTTGTCGGGTCTACGCGCCTAGTCGTGATGTCCAGCATGACAGCCATGATGAACTGCACTCCCGGCAGACTCCATACCTTGTGAGGGGTACACCTGAATGAACAAAACCGAACTCATCGATCACATTGCCAGCAAGGCCGACATCTCCAAGGCTGCCGCCGGTCGTTCGCTTGACGCCCTGATCGGCGCCGTCAAGACCACCCTGAAGAAGGGCGGTACGGTCACCCTGGTGGGCTTCGGCACGTTTGCCGTGTCTGCTCGCGCCGCTCGCACCGGCCGCAACCCGCGCACGGGTGAAACCATCAAGATCAAGAAGGCCAAGGTGCCGAAGTTCCGTCCGGGCAAGGCCCTGAAGGATGCCGTCAACTGAATCGACGGGCAAGGCGGATCGGGCGTGCACGGCACCCCTTGATTTGCCGACGGATACGCGGTCCGGTATACTCCGGCCCGCGTATTGCTTTTGAGTAACCCGGCAGTGTTTTTCCGCATCGCGTTCGCGGCGAGACCACAATCAGACGGGTGCTTAGCTCAGTTGGTAGAGCGGCGCCCTTACAAGGCGTAGGTCACAGGTTCGACCCCTGTAGCACCCACCATCAGCAAGCCGTATCAGAAACCCGCACACGTTACCGTGGCGGGTTTTTTGTTTGCGCGTCTTCCGTGGGGAGGTGTGCGATGGACCTGCCGCTCGCCGGCGCGGACCTTGCCGTCTGGCTGAATGTTATGCTGTTGCAGACGAAATATGACGTGCGAATCATTCGCATTTAAGATATGATGTCTGGCTTGTACCGGTCAGCCGGCGCGCCTTCGTGACGCGTGTTTTCCTGGCTGGCCAGATAAGTTAATGCACCCTGGCTGATTCATGCCTAGCTTTCAACGTGGTCTGAACCCTTCACCGCCATCTTCCCTTGGCATACGCATAGGCGCGGGCCTGGCGGTCGTCGCGCTACACGCCGCGGTGGTGTATGCCATCTACCTGGCTCCCGAGAACCGTCCCGAACTGGAGGAACCCGAGGCCATCATGGTGAGTGTGGTCGAAGCGCCCATTCCCCAGGTTGCCAAAGCCGAGCCGACGCCCGAAGCGCCGCAGCCGGTGGTCGAGCCGCCACCTGAACCGCAGCCCGAGGTCGAACCCGAGCCGGAACCCACGGTGGAACCGGAGCCCGAGCCGGAACCCGAACCCGAGGTGGTCGAAAAGCCGCCGATGCCGGCGCCCAAGCCGAAACCAAAGCCCAAGCCGAAGCCCAAGCCCCAGCCCAAGCAGGAGATCAAGCCCGAGCCCAAGCCCGAGCCGCCCGTCGACACGCCGCCCACCGGCGCACCGGATGGCGCGCAGGCCACGCAGGCGCCGCGCCAGGGGCCGCCACCCGACCAGATCCTGCAGGAAACCCAGATCGAATACCTGGGCGCGCGGCCGATGCCCAATTATCCGATGGCTTCGCGGCGCATGCGGGAAGAGGGCCGGGTGGTGGTGCTGGTGGAAATCAATACGCAAGGGCTGGTCGAGCGGGCCACGATCGATTCGTCGTCGGGCTTTCCCAGGCTGGACGAATCGGCACTGACCGCCGCGCGCAAGGCCCGCATGAAACCCTATAGCCGCAATGGCGTGGCCTATCCCGCCAAAGCAAAGATTCCGTTCGATTTCGTAATGAGGAACTGAGATGTCCAACGCAATGCACAGCGCCACCCTGGTGGCGCAGGCGGCCACCAGCCCGGCAGCGGCTCCGGCGGTCGCGGCGCCCGCCGCTGCCGCCGCGGCGCCCGCCGCCCAGCAA
>NZ_JCBANN010000014.1:0-91749 GCF_059761975.1 Achromobacter sp. 46006 | reverse complement strand
GCGCAGGCCCTTTCCAGCCGCAGCCGCGTCAGCCAGGCGTGCGGCGTCAGGCCCACCGACAGCGCGAAGCGGCGCAGGAACTGATAGCGGCTCAAGCCGCACAGGCGCGCCAGATCCGCCAACCCGATCTTCTCGTCCAGGTGCGCCTGGCAGTAATCCAGCACCAACCGCAGGTGCGGCGGCGCCAGACCGCCGCGCACCTGCTGCGGCGCCACCGCGCCGGTGCGGGCGAACAGCGCGCCCATCAAGGCCAGCGACGCGGCCTCGTGCGCCAGCGGCCCGGCGGCGGCGTCCGCCATCCAGGAGGCATGCAACGCCACGAAGCGGGCAGCCAGGCCGGCGTCCTCGATCAGGGTGCCCAGAAAACACTCATTCGGCGCGCCGCCGGAGACCTCGGCGATGAAGCCGCGCATCAACTCCGGTGCGATGCGGAAAGTGTTCAGGGTATGGAATTGGCCATAGTCGGCTACGCCGGCGCCATCATGGATCTCGCCCGGCGGCATCAAGGCGATACCGCCCGGGCCCAGCAGCGTACTGCGGCCACGGAAGGTCTGGCGCTGCACGCCCTGGGTCACCAGGCCGATGTGATAATCGACGTGGTAATGCCGGTCGAACTGGAAATCGACCAGCCGCGCCACGCCCAGCACCAGGCCCGGCGTACCGGGCACCGGTCGATAACGCACGTCGTCCTTCATCGTCAACGCCATGGTGCAAAACGGCAGGTATAGCCCCGCTCGCGCCTTTCGGTCTTGTAATTTATTGCGGCGTCACTTCTTCAGCAAGGCCTTGAGCATGGCCATGCGTTCCTTGGGATTCATGGCGGCGGTGGTCTCGTCTTCCTGGATGCCCGGGGCGTCCAGGCCCATTTCCTCGATGAAACGCGAGGGCTCGCGCACCAGGTCCTCGCGCGCCCGGCGCCGGCGCTTGCACCAGCTCAGGTTCAGGCTGCGCTGGGCGCGGGTGATGCCCACGTACATCAGGCGCCGCTCTTCCTGGATGCGGGTGGCCAGGTTCTCGGCGGCGCGCGCCGGGTCGCCGACTTCGTCGTCCTTGCCCAGGTGCGGCAGCAGGCCTTCTTCGACGCCCGCCAGGTACACGTGCGGATACTCCAGGCCCTTGGACGCATGCAGGGTCGACATCTTGACCGCGTCCGGTTCCTCTTCCTCGCCCCGTTCGAGCATGGTCACCAGCGCCACGTGCTGCACCAGCTCGAACAGCGACATGTTGTCCTCTTCGGCCTTGCGCTTGAGCCAGCCGGTCAACTCCAGCACGTTCTGCCAGCGGGTCTGCGCCGGCCGTTCGTCGAACAGTTCGAACAGGTGACGTTCGTACTGGATCGCCTGCACCAGGTCGTCCAGGATCACGCCGGCCGGTTCGGCCGGCGCGCCATCGGTACCGGCCGTGGCGCCGCGGCCGGCGCGCCACTGCATGCGGCGGATGAATTCGGTAAAGGTGCGCAGCGGCTCGAGCTGACGCGGCGCCAGCAGGCTTTCCAGCCCGGTCTCCGCGACCGCGGCCAGCAGCGACAACTCGCGCGTGGCGGCGTACTGGCCCAGCGTCTGCAACGTGGCCTGGCCGATGCCGCGCTTGGGCGTGGTGGCCGCGCGGATGAAGGCCGGATCGTCCTCGTCGTTGGCCAGCAGCCGCAGGTAGGCCAGGATGTCGCGCACCTCGGCCTTGTCGAAGAAACTCTGCCCGCCCGCGATCGTGTACGGGATCTTCAGGTTGCGCAGCGCCTGCTCCAGGATGCGCGACTGGTGATTGCCGCGGTACAGGATGGCGAAATCCTTCCACTGCGCCTGGCGCTCGAAACGCGACGCCGAGATCTTCATGGCGATGGACTCGGCCTCGTGCTCCTCGCCGTCCATCGCCGAAACGACGATCGGCTCGCCCACGCCCAGGTCCGACCACAGCTTCTTTTCGAACAGCTTGGGGTTCTTCTCGATCACCTGGTTGGCCGCCGCCAGGATGCGCTGCACCGAGCGGTAGTTCTGCTCCAGCTTGATCAGCTTGAGATTGGGGTAATCGGTGGTCAGCTTGGCCAGGTTCTCGATCGTGGCGCCGCGCCAGGCGTAGATGGCCTGGTCGTCATCGCCCACCGCTGTGAACATGGCGCGCGGACCGGTCAGCAACTGCACCAGGCGGTACTGGCAGACGTTGGTGTCCTGGTATTCATCGACCAGCAGGTAGCGCACGCGGTTCTGCCAGCGCGTGCGCACCTCTTCGTTGTTGGCCAGCAGGATGGCCGGGATGCGGATCAGGTCGTCGAAATCCACGGCCTGGTAGGCGGCCAGCGTGGCGGCGTAGCTGCGATAGACGTTGGCGGCCTCGACGTCGCCCGGCGTGATGGCCTCGCGCGCCGCGTCGTCGGGGTCCATCAGCGCGTTCTTCCACAGCGAGATGATGCCCTGCACGTGGCGCAGGCGGCCCTTGTCGGTGGTGGCCAGCAATTCCTGGATGATCGCCATGGCATCATCGGCGTCCAGGATCGAGAAGGTCGGCTTGAGACCCGCGTTGCGCGCCTCTTCGCGCAAGAGCTTCACGCCCAGCGAATGGAAGGTGCTGATGGTCAGGCCCTTGCCCAGCTTGCGGTCCACCAGCGTCTTGACGCGTTCGTCCATCTCGCGCGCGGCCTTGTTGGTGAAGGTCAGCGCCACCACGTTGCGGCCCATGTAGCCGCATTCGCGCAACAGGTAGGCGATTTTTTGCGTGATGACGCGCGTCTTGCCGCTGCCGGCGCCGGCCAGCACCAGGCAGGGGCCGTCCAGGTACAGCACCGCCTCTTTCTGCGCGGGATTCAGGCCGTGGCCGATGGGTTCGTGAGCGGACATGGAATTCGGGGAATGGGGAACCACATAGAGTAATCGCAGCGGCGGCGCGCCGCCGTCAGATTTCGAGCGGGTCGACCTCCAGTTGCCAGCGCACCCGGGCCTCGTTGGCCAGGTACGGCAAGTGGTGCGACCACGACGCCAGGAAGGCCTGCAGCGCCGGACGGCTGGTGCTTTCCACCAGCAGTTGGGCGCGTTCGATGTTGGCCACCCGCACCACCCGCAGCGGCACCGGGTCGTACAGCATGACCGCGTCCAACCCCGGGAAATCGGCGGCCCACTCGCCCTCGGGCAGGGCCCGCGCCTGTTGCAGGAAAGCCTGCGCCACCGCCAGCTCGCGCGCCTCGGCGGTCAGCAGCGCCTGGTAGGCGAACGGCGGCAGGCCGGTGCTTTCACGCTCCTGCAGCGCGTGGCGCGCAAAGCCCGCGTAGTCATGGCGCAGCAGCGCCTGGTACACCGGCTGCTCGGGGTAGCCGGTCTGGATGATGACCTGGCCGTTGCCCTGATGGCGGCCGGCGCGGCCTGCCACCTGCATCAACTGGGCGAACAGGCGTTCGGGTGCGCGGAAATCATGCGCGAACAATGCCGAATCGGGGTTGAGCACGCCGACCAGCCCGAGCCGCGCGAAGTCATGGCCCTTGGACACCATCTGCGTGCCGACCAGGATGTCGACTTCGCCCGCATGCACCGATGCGAACAACGCCTCGGCGCTGCCCTTCTTGCGGGTACTGTCGGCGTCGATGCGCAGGATGCGCGCCTCGGGGAACAGTTCGGCCAGGTGTTCCTCGACCCGCTGCGTGCCGCGCCCCATCGGCGCCAGGTCCTGGTCGCCGCATTCGGGGCAGGCATGCGGCACCGGCGCCTGGTAGCCGCAGTGGTGGCATTGCAGGCGGTGGCCGCGGCCGGCGGCGCGGTGAAGTACCGTGAAGGCGGTGCAGCGCGGGCAATTGCTGACCCAGCCGCAGGACTGGCAATGCAGCACCGGCGCGAACCCGCGCCGGTTCAGGAAGATCAGCGACTGTTCCTTGCGCGCCAGCCGTTCGCCGACGGCTTCCAGCAGTTGCGGCGACATGCCGTGCTTCATCTGCAGCCGGCGCGTATCCACCAGCTTCATGGCCGGCAACGAACTGGCGCGGGCGCGCGCCGGCAGCGCCAGCCGCAAGTAGCGGCCGCGCTCGGCATGCTGCCAGGTTTCCAGTGACGGCGTGGCCGAGCCCAGCACCACCGGGATGTCGAGGTCATGCGCGCGCCATACCGCCAGGTCGCGCGCGGAATAGCGCAGGCCGTCCTGCTGCTTGTACGAGGCGTCGTGTTCTTCGTCGACCACGATCAGCCCAAGTTCACTCATGGGCGCAAAGATCGCCATGCGCGTGCCCAGCAACATGCGCGCCTGGCCGCGCTGCGCGCGCACCCAGGCCTGCAGCCGTTCGCCATCCGCCAGGCCGCTATGCAGCACAGCAAGTCCGTCCGCTCCCAGCAGCCCTTCCAGGCGAGCGCGCAGGGCGCCCTCCAGTTGCGGCGTCAGGTTGATTTCCGGCACCAGCAGCAGAACCTGGCGCCCCGCGGCCAGCACTTTCTCGGCGGCGCGCAGATAGACCTCGGTCTTGCCGCTGCCGGTCACGCCGTACAACAGCACCGGTTTGAACGCGGCGAGTCCCGCGATGGTGTCCACCGCCTCGCGCTGCGCATCGTTCAGTTCGGGCGGCCGGTCGGCCTCGGCCGGGTTGCGGGCCGCCTTGCGCTTGCGCCCATCCAGTCGTGCCACCGGGCCGCCCGCCGAGCGCTTGCCCTGATAGGCCGTGGGTTTGCGCAGCGGCGGTGGCAGGGTCGGCAGCATCACCTCGCCCAGGGGCCGTTGGTAGTATTCGGCGGCAAAGCGCGCCAGGCGCAGCCAGCCTTCGTCGAAGGGCGGCAGGTCGCTCAGCACTTCCTCGATCGGCTTGATCTGCCTGGGTTCGTAGGACGGCTCGGCGGGGTTGTCCACCACTACGCCGATCAGCTTGCGGCGGCCGAATGGCACGATCACCCGCAGGCCCGCGGCGATCGGCTCGTGGTGGCGGTAATCGAACGGACCGGGCAGCGGCACGTCCAGCGCGACGCGCACCCAGCAGACCGGCGCCGGCGAGGCCGGCGCGGATTCGACCAGCGCGAAGTCTTCAGACATTGAAAGGAGAACGGAACATGAACGGAACTGGCCCGAAATGGGCGCGATGACAGGGCCTGGAGAAACGGGGCGGGCCGGCGCCCGCACTGACAAGGATTGTCGCCGCAATCCCGGACGGGATTCCAGCCCCTGTGGATAACTTTGGGGAAAAGGCCAGAGCAACCTTAGAAATTGGAATAAGGCAAGATTGCATCAACTCTTGCAACCTTGTTGAAAACCAATTTTATCCCATTAAAAACATAGGCTTAGGCAAACTTTCAAGATTGTAAACTAGCTCCTAGAGGGTTTTCCCCGAGTCTGATCTTGCTGTGCACAACTACGCTCGGGGGCCTCATTGCCCGGACCTGCGGGCCGAAGCGTCCACTCACTTACCCTCTCAGCGAACGGCTATGACGGTGGACTTCGTCGACCAATTCGGCTACTGCTTCAGGCGGCGTGAAGCGCGAAATCCCGTGCCCCAGGTTGAAAACATGGCCGCCCTTGCCCACCGGCCCGAAGGCGTCGAGCACCCGGCGCGCCTCGGCGCGGACGGCTTCGCCCCCCCCGAACAACGCCATGGGGTCCAGGTTGCCCTGGAACGCGACCGAGTCGCCGGTGCGGCGTCGCGCCGCGGCCAGGTCGACGGTCCAGTCCAGGCCCACGGCATCGCAGCCGCAGGCGGCGATATCTTCGAGCCACTGGCCGCCGCCCTTGGTGAAGACGATGGCCGGCACGCGGCGGCCTTCGTGTTCGCGCGTCAGGCCTGCCACCACCTTGCGGGTATAGGCCAGCGAGAACTGCTGGAACAGGCCATCGGCCAGCACACCGCCCCAACTGTCGAACAGCATGACCGCCTGCGCGCCCGCGGCGATCTGCGCGTTCAGGTATTGCAGCGTGGCTTCAGCGTTGATTTCCAGGATGCGGTGCAGCAGGTCAGGACGCGCATACAGCATGGTCTTGATCAGGCGGTAGTCGTCACTGCCCCGCCCTTCGACCATGTAGCAGGCGATGGTCCAGGGGCTGCCGGCGAAGCCGATCAGCGGTACCTTGCCATCCAGATCGCGGCGGATGGTGGCGACCGCGTCGAACACGTAGCGCAGCTTGTCCATGTCGGGCACGGCCAGGCGCGCCACGTCTTCTTCGGTGCGCACCGGGCGCGCGAAGCGCGGACCTTCGCCCTCGGCGAAGTCCAGGCCCAGGCCCATGGCGTGCGGCACGGTGAGGATGTCTGAGAACAGGATCGCCGCATCCAGGTCGTAGCGTTGGAGCGGTTGCAATGTGACTTCCGAGGCATAGTCCGGATTCTGCGCCAGGCCCATGAAGGAACCAGCCCGCGCCCGCGTCTGGCGGTATTCGGGCAGATAGCGGCCCGCCTGGCGCATCAGCCAGATGGGGGTGTAGGGCACGGGCTCGCGCAGCAGCGCGCGCAAGAACACATCGTTCTTCAAGACGGAAGCGGACACGGCTATCCTCGATGATCGGAAGCCGTGATTTTACTGCCCCAAGCTGACAGGGCGAGCCGCCGGCGACGGACCGGATTGCCGCGGCGCAAGGACGCGTGGATTGCCTCAGTCTGGCAACGGCGCCTGCGCGGCCATGCGGCGATAAGGGGCGGCATCGATGCCGTGCTTGCGCATCAGCGCCCAGAATGCGCGGCGGTGCTTGCTGGAGGCGCGCGCCGCGCGCGCCACGTTGCCCTGATGGCGCGACAGCGCCAGGCGGATGTAGTCTGATTCGAAGCCATCGACCACGCGCGCCTTGGCTTGCCGGAAGGGTTCCTGCGTGGTGCGATCGGGTTGGTAGCGCAGCCCGGCCAGCCCCTGCTGCAACACCTGCCGCGCGACCCGTGGCCGCGCGCCGATCCGGCCCGCCGGCCGCTGCGCCGGGCCAGCGTAGACCGCGACCGGCTCTTGCAGCGCTGGCGGCAACAGCGGCGCCCGGCGCGCCAGCCGCGCCAGCCGCACGCGCAGGCTTTCGAGGCAGCACGGCGCCGCGATGAAATCGGCGGCCCCCAGCCGCAGCAGGTCTTCGATGGCGGGTGCGGTCATGTCGTGCACCAGCAGCAGGAGCGGCGTCACCAGGGCGCGGCCGGCCTGCTGCAGCGACATGCGAGTCCAGGCCAGCGATGCCGGCGCCACCGGCAGGATGCAATGATCGTAGCGGCGCAGGCCGACCGCCAGCCCGGCCAGGGCGTGGGTATCGGGGCCGCCTGGCCCGCTGCCCGGCGCGCGCAGCGGCACCAGGTGCAGACGGACCCGCGCCAGGCGGGCCTGTTCGCGCGCGACCCAAACGCCCATGGCGGATTCGTGGCCCGGGGCCAGCAATACCCCGCAATCCATGGTTTCTCGCATGCCGCCCCTCCAGGCTCGAATTGCAATACCTGGAGGCTACAGCCGCGCTTCGCGCGCCACCATTCGTAGAGAACGCAGACCGGGCGCGGGTGACCGAGGCCGCGGGCAGGCCCCGCTCGCCTCGCGCGCGGCGCATGACGCCGGCGGTCCAATGAAAAAAGCGGCCGATGGCCGCTTTTTTCCGATCCGGGGCGAACCCCGGCGAGTCGTACCGGCGCTCAGTGCGAGCGGCCGCCTTGACGCAGCTTGCGCGCCGCGACGGCTTGCGCCGCCAACATGGCGAGTTCCGCTTCGACAACCGCGATGTCGGCCTTGTCCTTGGCGTTGGCCAGGGCCTCTTCGGCGCGCTTGCGCGCTTCCAGGGCACGGGCTTCGTCCAGGTCGGCGGCACGGATGGCGGTGTCGGCCAGGACCGTCACGCTGCCCGGCTGCACTTCCAGAATGCCCCCGGCGACGAAGATGTTCTCCTCGCCTTGGTCGGCACGGACGATCTTGACCGTCCCGGGGCGTACGCGCGAGATCAGCGGGGTGTGGCCGGGCAGGATGCCCAGCTCGCCCGCTTCGCCAGGCAGCACCACGAACTTCGCCTCACCGGAGAAGATCGCTTCCTCTGCGCTGACGACATCCACATGCAGGGTAGCCATATCGGTTCCTTATTGCAGTTTCTTGGCCTTCTCGAAGGCCTCGTCGATCGAGCCGACCATGTAGAAGGCCTGTTCCGGCAGCGCATCGCACTCGCCGTTCACGATCATCTTGAAACCACGGATGGTTTCGGCCAGCGGCACGTACTTGCCGGGCGAACCGGTGAACACTTCGGCCACGTGGAACGGCTGCGACAGGAAACGCTGGATCTTGCGGGCGCGGGCCACGGCCTGCTTGTCTTCCGGCGACAGTTCGTCCATGCCCAGAATCGCGATGATGTCGCGCAGTTCCTTGTAGCGCTGCAGCGTCTGCTGCACGCCACGGGCCACGGCGTAGTGCTCTTCGCCGACGACTTGCGGGTCGAGCTGGCGGCTGGACGAATCCAGCGGGTCCACGGCCGGGTAGATACCCAGGGCGGCGATGTCACGCGACAGCACGACGGTCGAGTCCAAGTGCTGGAAGGTGGTGGCGGGCGACGGGTCGGTCAAGTCATCCGCCGGCACGTACACGGCCTGGATCGAGGTGATCGAGCCGGTCTTGGTGGACGTGATGCGCTCTTGCAGCTTGCCCATTTCCTCGGCCAGCGTGGGCTGGTAGCCCACTGCCGAGGGCATACGGCCCAGCAGCGCCGACACTTCGGTACCGGCCAGGGTGTAGCGGTAGATGTTGTCCACGAAGAACAGGATGTCGCGGCCTTCGTCGCGGAACTTCTCGGCCATCGTCAGGCCGGTCAGCGCCACGCGCAGACGGTTGCCCGGGGGTTCGTTCATCTGACCGAACACCATGGCGACCTTGTCCAGAACGTTCGACTCTTCCATTTCGTGGTAGAAGTCGTTGCCTTCACGGGTACGCTCACCCACGCCGGCGAACACCGACAAGCCGCTGTGCTGCTTGGCGATGTTGTTGATCAGTTCCATCATGTTGACGGTCTTGCCCACGCCGGCGCCGCCGAACAGGCCGACCTTGCCGCCCTTGGCGAACGGGCACACCAGGTCAATAACCTTGATGCCGGTTTCCAGCAGTTCCACCGACGGCGACAGCTCGTCGAAACGGGGAGCCGGCTGGTGGATGCCACGCTTTTCTTCGTGCTGGATCTCGCCAGCTTCGTCGATCGGGCGGCCCAGCACGTCCATGATGCGGCCGAGCGTGCCGGTGCCGACCGGCACCGAGATCGGGGCGCCGGTGCCGGCGACCTTCATGCCGCGGCGCAGGCCGTCGCTGGAGCCCAGGGCGATGGTACGCACCACGCCGTCACCCAGCTGTTGCTGCACTTCCAGCGTCAGACCCTTTTCGGCGAACGAGGAACCCTCGTCGACCAGAGTAAGCGCTTCGTAGATCTTGGGCATGTGATCGCGGGGGAACTGAATATCCACCACGGCGCCGATGCACTGAACGATGGTTCCGTTGCTCATGTCGATTCCTTGCTTGATAGCTTTTGACGGGATGCTGCCTGCCTCAGACGGCGGCAGCGCCCCCTACGATTTCCGAAATTTCCTTGGTGATCGCGGCCTGGCGGGTCTTGTTGTAGACCAGCTGCAGATCGCCGATGACCTTCTTGGCGTTGTCCGACGCCGCCTTCATGGCGACCATCCGGGCCGACTGCTCCGAAGCCATGTTCTCGGCCACGGCTTGGTACAGCAGGCCTTCAACGTAACGCTGCAGCAGGTCGTCGATCACGCTACGAGCGTCGGGTTCGTAGATGTAATCCCAGCTGTAATCCGATTTCACTTCCGAAGTCTTGGCCAGGCTTTCGGCGCCCGTCTGGTACGGATCTTCCAAACCGCTGGCCAGGGGCAGCAGGCGCAGGAACAGCGGCTCCTGCTTCATCGTGTTGACGAAGCGGGTCGAAGCCACGTACAGCGCGTCGATGCGGCCTTCCAGGTAGGCGTCCAGCTGCACCTTGATCGCGCCCAGCAGGCGATCCAGTTGCGGCTTGTCGCCCAGTTGCACTTCCTGGGAGACCAGCTTGGCGCCGATGCGGGACAGCACGCCCACGCCCTTGTTGCCGAAAGCGGTCGCCTGAACGGCGATGCCGTTCTTTTCGAACTCTTTCAGCTTCGACAGCACCACGCGGGTGATGTTGGTGTTCAAGCCGCCGCACAGACCCTTGTCCGTCGTCACCATGACCACGCCGACCGCCTTGACTTCGCGCTCGACCAGGTACGGGTGGCTGTACTCGGGGTTGGCCTGCATCAGGTGCGCGGCGATCTCGCGCACCTTGGTGGCGTACGGACGGCCCGCGCGCATCCGTTCCTGCGCCTTGCGCATCTTGGATGCGGCGACCATTTCCATCGCCTTGGTGATCTTGCGCGTGTTTTGCACGCTCTTGATCTTGGTTCGGATTTCCTTAATTCCGGGCATTGCGCTTTCCTGTGAAGACTGGCCGATGGGTTGGCGCTGGCGCCTCAACCATCCGATAAGGATGGGTGAGGCGCAGTGGACGCCTAACCCATCACTTTCTTAAAAAGCACCGTGCTTCTTGAATTCCTGGATGGCGGCGGCGAGTTCGCTTTCGTCGTCCTTGGACAGTTCCTTGGTGTCTTCGACGCGCTGGATCAGGGCGGCGTGCTTGGCCTTGAGCTGGTCCTTGAGCGACTTTTCGAACGACAGCACCTGGGCCACGTCCACGTCATCCAGGTAGCCGTTGTTGACCGTGTACAGCGTGACGGCCAGTTCCCACACCTGCAGCGGCTGGTATTGCGGCTGCTTGAGCAGTTCCACCACGCGCTTGCCGCGCTCGAGCTGGCGACGGGTGGCGTCGTCCAGGTCCGAGGCGAACTGCGCGAAGGCGGCCAGTTCACGGTACTGCGCCAGGTCGGTACGGATACCGCCGGACAGCTTCTTGACGACCTTGGTCTGGGCGGCACCGCCCACGCGCGACACCGAGATACCGGCGTTGATGGCGGGACGCACACCCGCGTTGAACAGGTCGGTTTCCAGGAAGATCTGGCCGTCCGTGATCGAAATCACGTTGGTCGGAACGAAGGCCGACACGTCGCCTGCCTGGGTTTCGATGATCGGCAGCGCGGTCAGCGAGCCGGTCTTGCCCTTGACGGCGCCGTTGGTGAACTTCTCGACGTACTCTTCGTTCACGCGGGCGGCACGCTCGAGCAGGCGCGAGTGCAGGTAGAACACGTCGCCCGGGTAGGCTTCGCGGCCCGGCGGACGGCGCAGCAGCAGCGACACCTGGCGGTAGGCCCAGGCTTGCTTGGTCAGGTCGTCATAGACGATCAGGGCGTCTTCGCCGCGATCGCGGAAGTATTCGCCCATCGTGCAGCCGGCGTAGGCGGCCAGGTACTGCATGGCGGCGGAGTCCGAAGCCGAGGCGGCCACGACGATGGTGTATTCCATCGCGCCGTGCTCTTCCAGCTTGCGCACCACGTTGTTGATCGTCGAAGCCTTCTGGCCGATGGCGACGTACACGCAGGTGACGCCCTTGCCCTTCTGGCTGATGATGGTGTCGACGGCCACGGCGGTCTTGCCGGTCTGGCGGTCGCCGATGATCAGTTCGCGCTGGCCACGGCCGATGGGAACCATCGAGTCGATAGCCTTGATGCCGGTTTGCAGCGGCTGCGACACCGAGCGGCGGGCGATAACGCCGGGGGCCACTTTTTCGATGATGTCGGTGGCCTTGGCGTTGACCGGGCCCTTGCCGTCGATCGGCTCGCCCAGCGTGTTGACCACGCGGCCTTTCAGCTCGGGGCCGACCGGCACTTCCAGAATGCGGCCGGTCGTCTTGACCGCGTCGCCTTCGGAAACGCCGGTGTAGTCACCGAGAATAACGGCGCCGACGGAATCACGCTCGAGGTTGAGCGCCAGACCGAAGACGTTGTTGGGGAATTCGAGCATTTCGCCCTGCATCACGTCGGACAGGCCGTGGATGCGGGTAATACCGTCGGTCACGGACACGACGGTGCCCTGAGTACGGACATCAGCCGAAGCGCCCAGGCCCTCGATGCGGCTCTTGAGCAGTTCGCTGATCTCGGAGGGATTGAGTTGCATATTGACTCCTGGAATCCTGTTAGTTGCCTTAAGCGGCGAGCTGATCGCGCATGCGGGCCAATTGGGCTTGTACGGAAGTATCGAGCACCTGGTCCCCGACGGCCACGCGCACGCCGCCGATCAACGACTGGTCGACGGTGACGACGGGCTTGAGCTTCAGGCCGAATTTCTTCTCGAGGCCGGCCACCAGCTCTTGGACCTGGGCATCGCTCAGCTCGAACGCGCTGGTGATTTCCGCCTGCGCCGTGCCGTCGTGACGGTTCCGCAACGCCACGAATTGCGTGGCGATCTCGGGCAACAGCAGCAGCCGGTCGTTTTCGACCAGCAGCGCGATGAAATTGCGGGCGGCCTGGGGCAGTTCGGCCTTCAGCAGGCCGGAGAACAGCTCGACGCGCTGCGTGTCGCCCAGACGCGGATCGGCCATGGCCTCGCGCACGTCGGGGTTGGAGGCGACCTGCGACAGCTCGCTGACCAGGTCGGCCCAAGCCTGCAGGCCGGCCTTGTCGTCGCACGCGGCGGCGAACAAGGCTTCGGCGTAGGGCCTGGCAACAGTGGAAAGTTCAGCCATGACGGTCCCGGATTAAAGCTGCGCGCGGAGCTGGTTCAGCAGCTCGGCGTGGGCGCGGGCGTCAACCTCGCGCTTGAGGATCTGTTCAGCACCCTTGACAGCCAGCGCGGCAACGTCGTCGCGCAGCGCGTCACGGGCGCGCTGGACTTCCTGCGCGGCGTCCTGCGCGGCTTGCGCCACGATGCGGGCACGCTCGGCTTCCGCTTCACGGCGGGCCTGCTCGATCAGGGAGGCGGCTTGCTTCTCGGCCTCGATGATGCGGGCGTGGTTTTCGGACTTGGCAGAAGCCTCGATCAGACTGACACGCGCCTGGGCCTGGGCCAGATCGGCCTTGCCCTTCTCCGCGGCGGCAAGGCCGTCGGCGATTTTTTGGCGGCGCTCGTCCATCGCCTTCGTCAGAGGAGGCCACACGAATTTCATCGTGAACCAGCCCAGAACGAAGAACACGAGCATCTGGAAAATGATCGTCGCGTTCAGATTCACGGTCGTTCCTTTAACACCTTGCGGCTCCGACGGCACCCGGGACGGGCAACGCGGAGCACTCGATACTTTGCCGGTCGGCGACGGGGCTCAGGCCCGCATCGCCACCAGCGTCATGACCCGCCTTTTCGCCGGCGGGCGTGCCTTAGCCGACGAACGGGTTGGCGAAGGCGAACAGCATGGCGATACCCACGCCGATCAGGAATGCCGCGTCGATCAGGCCAGCCAGCAGGAACATCTTGGTTTGCAGAGCGTTCATCAGTTCAGGCTGACGAGCCGAAGCTTCCAGATATTTGCCGCCCATCAGTGCGATGCCGATGCAAGCGCCGATAGCGCCCAGACCGATGATAAGACCGCAAGCGAGAGCAACGAAAGCGACGTTGGTCATGACAACTCCTTGGTTAGAAATCTGAAGTCAAAAAATAAAAGATTGGGGTACTGCTCAATGCAAGATGATCTTGCTATCCCGCGCCGGCCGGATGACCGGCGCGGGAAATTCGGGGGATCAGTGGCCTTCGTGCGCCTGGCCGAGATACACCAGGGTCAGCATCATGAAGATGAAGGCCTGGAGCAACACGATCAGGATGTGGAAGATGGCCCAGATCGAGCCGGCCAGCACGTGGCCGATTCCCAAGCCGATGCTGGCGCCGTTGAAGCCGGTCCAGGCGCCGCCCAAGAGGGCGATCAGCATGAAAATCAGTTCGCCTGCGAACATGTTGCCGAACAACCGCATGCCCAGCGACACGGACTTGGCGGCGTATTCGATCAGGTTCAGCAGCAGGTTGAACGGAGCCAGGACGAGGGCGCCCAGGCCATGCGCATGGAACGGCGCGGTGAACAGTTCCTTGACGAAGCCGCCCGGGTGCTTGATCTTGATGCCGTAGTAGAACATCAGCAGCAGCACGCCCAGCGACATGCCCATAGGCACGTTCAGGTCGGCGGTGGGCAGCACGCGGTGGTAATAGAGAGGGTCGCCGTGGTGCGCACCCAGACCGGTCCAGCGCCAGATCGACGGCATCAGGTCGACGGGCAGCAGGTCCAGCGCGTTCATCAGGATGATCCAGAGGAACACGGTGAGCGCGAGCGGCGCGATGAAGAGGCGGCTCTTGGCATTGTGGACGATGCCCTTGGCCTGGTCGTCGACCATGTCGACGATCATTTCCACGAAGGCCTGGAAGCGGCCCGGGACGCCGGCGGTCGCACGGCGGGCGGCGCGCCACAGGAAGAAGATGACGATCAGGCCCGTCAGGCCGGACCAGAACAACGAGTCGTAATTGATGATGTCAAACTGAGCAATTGCAGTCTGTTTTTCGCCCGTATTGTTCAGGTGCACCAGGTGGTGCTGAATATAAGCGGACTGAGGCGACACGTCGCTGGCAGCAGCCATTTGAATCCTACCCTATTTGCTGTATGCCCGAGCCCTTGCGAGCCGGACGATTCCACGATTCCGTTTGCCGTAACCTACCCGGCGCGCTATGACAACTTGCGGAACATCAAAAGCAGGAGATATCCCTTCAAGGTGAGTATCAAGCCCAGCAGCGCCGCGGGCCAGACCAGACTGTCCTGTGCCACACGCGAAAGCAGCCACAACAGCAATGCCGTTGCGAACAACTTGATCAACTCACCAGAGAGAAAGGTAAAGGGACTGGCCTTGCCGGTCCGGACACTGACAGCCAGGCGCAATGCGAACAACGCATTGGGTATGAAATACGCTCCTGCCCCCGCCAGCGCCGACCAACCCGCCGCCGCCCCTCCGACAACCCCCGCTATTACTGCCGCTGCGAGCCCCATGGCGCCTTGCGCCGCCAGTGCCAACAAGAGGCCGCGGCCAGCTTGCGCATCCAGCGCCGCGCGGTCCGCGTCGCTGAGAACCAGCACCCGGTCTACCGGACCCTGATCCGCCAGAACCTGGCGTGCCCCGCCCTGTTGCGCCGAATGCAGGAATGCATCTCCCTCGGGATGATTTCCTTCGGGGTTGTCTCCCCTGAAGGGTTGCTCCCCCCGGCGCGCAGGTTCGTGCCGCACTGTGTTCTGCTGCATCAAACTTCCCCGCTCAAAGCCATACTGCAAGCCTTGCCACTGTCAGAACTCAGACGAAATTACCGCCACGTGTTCTTATCCCGCAAGCGTCAAACCCGCAGAGTATAGCGTGTTTCTTTTTGCCCGAGCAAATGAACTTTCGGCCGTTTGTAAGGTGACAACATGCCCACGGAAAGTGGCCGGGCGGCAGCAAAATTGGGGACGCGAAATGGTCTGGCGATGTGTCCCGGCGCCACTCCCAGCGCGCCGGCCATCGGCCGGAACAGGCCGCAAAGCAGGCAAAAAAAAGGCCCCTCGCGGGGCCCGGGCGATGCTGGCCGGGAGAGAAGCCCGGCCATGCCGATCAATCTTCCTTGACCGGAGGCGGCGCCCACAACCCGTCAAGCGCCACATCCTGCGGCCAGTACAGGCGCATGCTGAGCAGGAACGGGCCATCGGCGGTCGGCGTCGCCAGCCAGTTGGCGCGCTTGCGCTCGCCCGGGTCGCGGCGCTGGATATAGAGATCGAGCGAGCCGTCGGCGTTGTACTTCAAGGCATCGGTGCTGCGCAGCACGTAGCGGTTGGCGGGATTATCGGGAAAGCCGTGCTTGTCGTTGTAGACGTGCAGCGACCAGAAGGCATTGGCCGGCGGCAACTGGCCCTTGTCGAAGTGCAGCACGTAGTCCTCATCCGAATTCAGCGCGCGGCCCTTGCTGTCGGCAACGGTGACGGGATAGAGCACGTCTTCCGGCGTCGGCGCTCCCAGCCCGGCGTAGGCGATGGCGGCGCGGCGGGTGTAGTCGGTGCCATAGGTGCCAATGCCGGTGAGCACCGTGTTCCAGCCATTGATCGGCGTGGCAAGGCGCGACACGCCGTCGGCAATACGGCGGCCGGCCAGCGGCTGCGCGTCGGCCAGGGCCTGCTGCACGGCCGGGCTCAGGCGGCTATACGAGAACGGCTGGCGGCCGTCCAGGCCGATGCGGCGCATGCGGTCCAGTATCGGCGTGTCATTGGCGTGCGGCGGGTTGTTGCGCATGACATCGAAGAACAGCGTGAAGAACGAGGCGGCATCCATGCTGGCGGCCTGCTCGGCCGGCGTGCCGTCGGGCACACTGACGGGCATCGGCATGGGAACGTCGCTGCCGATCGGCGCCGCGCCCACCCCCGGACCGGTCTGCGGATAGGGCGTGGCGCTGCCGGCGCCGCGATGGCGTCCGGGCACCGGCGCCACCGGCGGCACCATCGGGCTGGCCGACATGTTGGCCTGGATCTGATTGACCGCGGCGTAGTCCTGCGGACCACCGGTCTGCGTCCAGCCGATCAGCCAGCCGGTCGCGGTGGGACTGTGGATAACGTCCATGCCCGGCGGCAGCGCGCCCTGCCAGTCCGGGCCGACAATGGCGAACGACTGGGCGCCAGGGCCGTTGGTGCGAGTGCCGCGCGAGGCGAATACGTCGCTCCACATGTCCAGCGCCGACAGCACGGTATAGCGGTTGCCGCTATCGGGCAGACGCACGATCAGCGGCGCGCGCGACACGTCGAACCACAGGCTGGAATACAGCGCGTCGGCGCTGGGCCAAGGCGTGTCGGCCGCGCGCGGGTCGGGGAACGCAGCCTTGTGGCCGAACTGGTTGACCGGCGCCTTGCCGTCCAGCGGCGACTGCACCGCGGTGGCCTTGCGGCGCGCCAGTTCCATCAGCACCATGGGATAGGCGTAGACGTAGGCATCGATGGCGATGTCGCGCAGTTCCTGCGCGCTCATTTGCGGCGCGGGCGCGGTGGCGGCGGGATACGGCGTCTCGGACACCAGCCGCAGCGTCGGCCGCGGCGATTGGGCTTGCGTAGCGGTCACGAAGCAGACACCGAGGGCACCCGCGAGCACGGCGGCCGGCCACCGGCGATGGAGAGGGGAAGTACGCATGCAAGGCTCCTTGTTGCTTATTGTTTGCAAACGAGCCGACGCGCGTGAGGCTTACCAGTCCGGGCAAACCCTTCTGGCGCGGCAACTCGTTTTCAGAGTGACGCCTTTCCAGGATAGGGCTGATCGCTGCAACAATGTGCTATTCAAAAGTTTCAAGGCGCAACACCCGCTCCGCGCCCGCCGCATGAAAAACGCGCCCGAAACGGGCGCGTGATCGAACCGGCGGCGTTCGTGGCGGGCTCGCTCTGGGCAGGCCCGCCCTCGTCCCGCGCAACGCGGCTTAGCGGTGCTTGAAGTCAGGCTTGCGCTTCTCGGTGAACGCGGCCATGCCTTCCTTCTGGTCCTCGGTGGCGAACAGCGAATGGAACACGCGGCGCTCGAACAGCAGGCCTTCGTTGAGCGAGCCCTCGAAGGCGCGATTGACGCATTCCTTGGCCATCATGACCGACGGCAGCGACATCGACGCGATCACGGTGGCGGCCTCCAGAGCTTCGTCCATCAGCTTGTCGGCCGGCACCACGCGCGACACCAGGCCGGCGCGCTCGGCTTCCTCGGCGCCCATCATGCGGGCGGTCAGGGCCATGTCCATGGCCTTGGCCTTGCCCACCGCGCGCGGCAGGCGCTGGGTGCCGCCGGCGCCGGGAATGACGCCCAGCTTGATCTCGGGCTGGCCGAACTTGGCCGTGTCGGCGGCGATGATGATGTCGCACATCATGGCCAGTTCGCAGCCGCCGCCCAGGGCGTAGCCGGCGACCGCGGCGATCACGGGCTTGCGGATGCGCTTGAGGGTTTCCCAGTTGCGGGTGATGTATTCGCTGCCGTACACGTCCATGTACGACCAGTCTTTCATGGCGCCGATGTCGGCGCCCGCGGCGAAGGCCTTTTCGCTGCCGGTGATGACCACGGCGCCGATGTCGGCATCCGCCTCGAAAGCCAGCAGCGCCGCCCCGAGTTCGTTCATCAGTTGATCGTTGAGCGCGTTGAGCGCCTTGGGGCGGTTCAGCGTCAGCAGACCGACGCGGCCGCGGGTTTCGACCAGCACAAACGACTCGCTCATTACCTGTCTCCAGAGGATGGGATGAAATAAGATATACGCATGGAAAAAACCGATGCTTTCCCGATACTTTACCGCCTCGCGCCTCATGACCCTGCCGGGCACCGCTACCGGATAACCCTAACCGTCCAGGCTCCCTCGCCCGATGGCCAACGCCTGTCGCTGCCGGCCTGGATTCCGGGCAGCTACCTGATCCGCGATTTTTCGCGCCAGATCGAGTCGCTGACGGCCCATTGCGGCAACCGCCGCGTGGCTGTCGACAAAATAGACAATCACACCTGGCAGGCCGCGCCCTGCGACGGCCCGCTGCGGGTCGAATACACGGTTTACGCCTGGGACCTGTCGGTGCGCGGCGCGCACCTGGACGAAACGCACGGTTTCTTCAACGGCACCAGCGTGTTCCTGCGGGTGCATGGGCAAGACCACCAGCCCTGCCTGGTGGACCTGGCGCCGCCGCGCGGCATCGACGGCTGGAAGGTCTACACCAGCCTGCCCGAGGCCCGCGGCCACAAGGGCGCGGCGCGCCGCCATGGCTTCGGCCTGTACCTGGCGCCGGACTACGACGCGTTGATCGATCATCCCGTTGAAATGGGCACGCCGCAGGTGGCGAGCTTCACGGCGCATGGCGCCGAGCACGAACTGGTGTTCACGGGCGTGGCGCCCAACCTGGACCTGGCCCGCATCACCGACGACGTGCGCAGGATCTGCGAAACCCAGATCGCCTTTTTCGAACCGCGCGGCAAGCGCGCGCCCTTCCTGGACAGCAGCGACCGCTATGTCTTCATGACGATGGTGACGGGCGACGGCTACGGCGGCCTGGAACATCGCGCCAGCACGGCGTTGATGACAGCGCGCAAGGACCTGCCGGTGCTGGGCCAGCAGGGCCAGGGCGAAGGCTATCGCGGCTTTCTTGGGTTGGTCAGCCATGAGTATTTCCATACCTGGAACGTCAAGCGCATCAAGCCGCAGGCGTTCGTGCCGTACGACCTGGCGCAGCCGGACCTGACGCGGCTGCTGTGGGTGTTCGAAGGGTTCACGTCCTACTACGACGACCTGCTGCTGCTGCGCGCCAACGTCATCACGCAGAACGATTACCTGCGCCTGCTGGCCAAGACCATCACCAGCGTGGCGCGCACGCCGGGACGGCACAAGCAGTCGGTGGCGGAAAGCTCCTTCGACGCGTGGACGCGCTATTACAAGCAGGACGAGAATTCGCCCAATGCGCTGGTCAGTTATTACACCAAGGGCGCGCTGGTGGCGCTGGGGCTGGATCTGCTGATCCGCCAGGAGTCGGCGGGCGCGTATTCGCTGGACGATGTGATGCGGCTGTTGTGGCAGCGGTACGGGCGCGATTTCTATCGCGGCAAGCCGCAGGGGCTGCCGGAAGATGGGCTGCCAGCGTTGATCAAGGAGGCGACCGGGGTGGATGCGCGGCGCTTCATCGCACGGCATGCCTATGGGACGGCGGATGTGCCGCTGGCGGAGCTGCTGGCGCCTCAAGGCGTCAAGCTGCAGTGGAAGGCCGCCGTCAACATTCCTTCGCTGGATGTGCGTACGCGCAAGCAGGGGGATTCACTGATGCTGGCGACGGTGCTGGAAGGCGGCGCCGGGCACAGGGGCGGGCTGTCGGCCGGGGATGTGCTGGTGGCGATCGATGGCTTGAAGGTCGAAGGGGCCGCGGGCGTCGACGTGTTGCTGGGGCAGTATCGGGTAGGAGATCGCGTGAGCGTGCATGTGTTCAGGCGGGATGAGTTGCGGGTGTTTCAGGTTCGGTTGGGGGGGCCTGAGGCGTTGGATTGTGTGTTGTCGGTTGGGTGAGTATTTTTTTAGGGCCTTCTTTATTGGAAGGCCCTTTTTGCATTGGGGCGGTGGGGTTCTTTAGGCGCGTTGAGACTTAACGGCCGTTGCTGGGGCGGGCTTTTTGCTTGGCGTTTTTGCCGTCTAGGTGTGGGGCGGGGAGGGTCTTGCGGGGCCCGCCGCAAAGCGGCCGCGCGGGGCGGCCTTTTGCGGCTTACGTGGTGTCTTGCGTCGCGATGAGGGCGCTGTCGCGTATGCGGGGATTTGCGTCTTGCGCGAGCGTTTTCTCGAGTATGTGGGTCTTTGGGGGGCTGTCTCGCTTGCGCCTACAGTGGCTTTTTCCGGTTGCACACGGTGGGCGCGAAGCGCCCTGCCGGGTCAGTTCAATTTCGCGCCGGAGACTTCGACGGCTTGTTTCCAGGTGTCGAGTTCCTTGTTGATGTGGTCGGCGAAGGCGGCGGGGGTGGAGCCTACGGTTTCGTAGCCGTAGCTGTTCAGCTGGGCCTTCAGGTCGGGAGTGTTGACGGCCGCGGCGATGGCGCTGCTGAGGGTGTCGAGGATGGCGGACGGCGTGTTGGCGGGAGCCAGGATGCCGTACCAGCCGTTGACGACGAAGCCGGGGACGGCTTCGGCGACGGTGGGCACACCGGGCAGCAGGGGCGAGCGGTGTGCGCCGGTGACGGCCAGGGCCTTGAGCTTGCCGGCCTGGACTTGCGGCAGCGAAGTGGAGATGCTGTCGAACATCAGCGAGACCTCGCCGCCCAGCAGGGCGACGACGGCAGGCCCGCTGCCTTTGTAGGGAACGTGCAGCATGTCGGTGCCGGTCCGATGCTTGAACATTTCCGCGGCCAGGTGGCTGGTGTTGCCATTGCCGGCGGAGGCGAAGCTGAGCTTGCCGGGGTGCTGCCTGGCGTAGGCTATGAGTTCGGGAATGTTGTTGGCCGGTGTGGACAGCGGAGCCGCGACCAGCATGGGCAGGGTCGCGACCAGCGAGACTGGGGCAAAGTCGCGGCGGGTGTCGTAGGGCAGCGAGGGGTAGAGGCTGGGGTTGATGGCGTGGGCGGCCAAGACCATCAGCAGGGTGTAGCCGTCGGGCCTGGCGCGCGCCAGTTGCGACGAGGCGATGGCGCCGCCGGCGCCGGGCTTGTATTCCAGCACCACGGGCTGGTTCCATTTCTTCTGCAGGGCCGCGCCGAGCGGGCGGGCCAGCATGTCGGCGCTGCCGCCCGGCGGGTATGGGATCAGCAGCGTGATCGGCTTGTCGGGGTAAGCCCCGGCGGCAGTCGCTGGCGCGGGGGTGGACGCCGCGGCGGCCGGGACCGGCGTGGCGCATAGCAGGCCACTTACGGCGGCCAGCGCGGCTAGGAGCGGACGATGCATGGAAACCTCCCGTGGAATTCAGGCGTAACGCGGCACGCCGGCGGCGTCCAGCGTGATGACGCGCGGCGTGGCGTCGAACTGCAAAGGCGCTTCGGTGGCGGCCTGCAGGTCCTCGGCGCTGATGCCCTGCAGCATGGCGTGCACGCGCAGGCCGTCGGGCGTGACGTCGATCACGGCCAGGTCGGTGTAGATGCGGGTGACCACGCCCGCGCCCGTCAACGGGTAGCGGCACTGGCGCAGGATCTTGGGCGCGCCGTCGCGGCCGCGGTGTTCCATCATGGCCAGCACCTGGCGCGCGCCGACGGCCAGGTCCATGGCGCCGCCGACGGCGGGAATGGCGTCGGCGGCATCGGTCTTCCAGTTGGCCAGGTCGCCGCGTTCCGAGACCTGGAAGGCGCCAAGCACGGCGTAGTCGAGATGGCCGCCGCGCATCATGGCGAACGACACCGTGTGCTCGGTGATGGAGGCGCCCGGCAGCAGCGTGATGGGCTGGCGGCTGGCATTGATGAGGTCCGGATCGACGGCGTCGCCCGCCGCGGCCGGCCCCATGCCGGTGATGCCGTTCTCGCTGTGCAAGAGGATGTCCTTGTCGGGCGGCAGGTAGTCGCCGACCAGGGTCGGCATGCCGATGCCGAGGTTGACGACCGAGCCATCGGGGATATCGCCGGCCAGCAATTGCGCAACCTGCTGGCGGGTCATGGGGGCAATCGTCGTCATGTCAGGTCTCCACCCGCACCACGGTTTTCACGAACAGGCCGGGCGTCATGATGTGCTCGGGCGTGAAGGCGCCCAGCGGCACGACCTCGTCGACCTGGGCGATGGCATGGCCGGCGGCCATGCACATCACTGGATTGAAATTGCGCGCGGCGTGGCGGTACATCAGGTTGCCCCAGCGGTCGCCCTGGTGCGCGCGGATCAGCGCGTAGTCGCCGCGCAGCGGTTGTTCCAGCACATAGCCGACGCCGTCGATCACCTCCTGGCGGCGGCCCTGCGCCAGCTCGGTGCCATAGCCGGTGGGCGTGTAGAACGGCCCCAGGCCCGCGCCGGCCGCGCGCAGGCGCTCGGCCAGAGTGCCCTGCGGCACGCACTCCAGTTCCACCTCGCCGGCGCGGAAGGCGCGGGCGAAGGCCTCGGAATTGGGCGGACGCGGATGCGAGCAGATGATCTTGCGCACCTGGCGCCGGTTGAGCAGCGCGGCAATGCTGCGGTCATGGGTGCCGGCGTTGTTGGCGATGAGGGTCAGGTCGCGCCGGCCCAGCTCGGCCAGACAGTGCAGCAGTTCGTACGGCACGCCGGCCTCGCCGAAGCCGCCCACCAGCACGCTGGCGCCATCGGGGATGATGGCCACGGCGTCCATCATGCGGGCCTGAATCTTGTCGATCACTTAGCGCTCCTGGGCAAGGCCGGCGGTATCCACGATCCGCTTCCAGCGGGCGCGTTCCTGGTCGATGAAGGCGGCGAACTCGGCCGGCGTATTGCCACCCGCCTGTCCGCCCATGGCGCGAAAGCGCTCGGCAATGTCGGGGCTGCGCACCACGTCACGAGTGGCTGCATAGAGCGTGTCGATCACGGTGGATGGCGTACCGGCCGGCGCCACCAGGCCGAACCAGGCGGTGACCACCATGTCGGGTACCCCGGCCTCGGCCATGGTGGGCACCTCTGGCAATTCCGCCTGGCGCCGCGCGCTGGTGACCGCCAGCGCGCGCAGCTTGCCGGACTGGATGTAGGGCATGGAGCTGGGCAGGTTGTCGATCATGAAAGTGAACTGCTGGCCCAGCAGCGCGGCGACGGCGGGGCCCGCGCCCTTGTAGGGCACGTGGGTGCCGCCGATGCCGGCGCGCTGCTTGAACAGTTCGGCCGACAGATGCGGCGACTGGCCCGTGCCCGAGCTGCCGAACGACACGTGGCCCGGGTCCCGCTTCGCCAGGGCCAGCAGGTCGGCCACGCTGCGCGCGGGCGAGGCCGCGTTGACCACCAGCACGTTGGGTACGGAAATCACCAGTGTCACCGGCGCGAAGTCGGCCGGCTTGTAGGGCAGCGTCTTGTAGAGCGCGTAATTGATGGCGTTGGGGCCGATGTTGCCCATCAGCACCGTGTAGCCGTCAGGCCTGGCGCGCGCCAGGGTCTGCGCGCCGATGATGCCGGCGGCGCCGGCGCGGTTCTCGACGATGACCTGCTGGCCCAGCTTCGCGGCCAGCTTGTCGGCGATCAGGCGCGACGCGATATCGGTGGTGCCGCCGGGCGAGGCCGGCACGATGAGGGTGATGGGCCGTTCGGGCCACGCCGCCAGGGCGGGGCTCGCCATGGCGAGCGACAGCGCGCCGGCGGCCAGCCAGCGTTGCGGGTGCAGCATGCTTGTCTCCCTGCATGATCCTGGTGCGAATCGACTTGTGCGGGAGAGTGTGGCCGCGCCGCCGCGAAATGCCTATTCCGCAATCTGGAGGAGCGGCTTCGCCTGCGCAAAAGAGCGCGCCGCGTCAGCGGACCGGCCGCGCCGCCATCTGCGCCGCCGTGCGCAGGAACGCCCGTAGCGCGCGGTTGCCGTCGTCGCGCCGCGTGACCGCGTAGACCGTGCCGCTGCCCGCCGCGGCCGGCAGCGCGCACACCGCGATGCGCGCGCCGAAGTGGCCGCAGGTCGACTGCGGCACCAGCGCCACGCCCAGTCCGGCCGCCACCAGCGCCAGTTGCGCCGGCACTTCGGCCACGCGCTGCGCCACCGACTGCGCCAGGCCGGCGCGGGCGCAGGTCTCCGCCAGCTCACGGGCGAAGGCAGAAGTGTCGGTGCGCAGCATCACGAACGCGTCCCGCTTCAGGTCGGCCAGCGCCAGGCGCTTGCGGCCGGCCAAACGGTGGCCCGGCGGCAACGCCGCCACCACCGCGTCGGGCCATAGCGCCAGCGATTGCAGCGCCTCGTCATCGACCGCCGTGCGCGAAATGCTGACGTCGATGCGATGGCCGCGCAGCGCTTCCAGTTGCGCCGCCGGGTTCATTTCGTTGAGCAGCACCGAGACCTGCGGATGGCTGGCGGCGTGGCGCGCGATCAGCGCCGGCACCGGCCCCATGAAATGCGAACCGGACAGACCGATCTCGACCCGCCCCGCCCTGCCCTGGTCCACCGCGCGCGCGCGCACCGTGGCGTCCTTCAGGCCCGCGAGCGTGGCGCGCACATCGTTCAGGAACGCCGCGCCGGCCGCGGTCAGCGACACCTTCCGGTTGGTGCGGTCGAACAACTTGACCTCCAGCTCGCGCTCGAGCTGGGCGATCTGCAGGCTCAGCGGCGGCTGCGAAATGTGCAGCCGGGCGGCGGCGCGGGTGAAGTTGAGTTCTTCGGCCAGCACGGCGAAATAGCGAAGTTGGCGGATTTCCATGGCGGCCAATGATTTGCGAAAGATATGAAACCAGACAAAAACTATATTGGAAACTATCGTTCGCGGCGAGCAGAATCGGTTTTCCGCGCCCTCCCGGGCGTCGACAACGCTTACCGGAGACCCGCCATGACCCAGTCGCCCCGCGTCCTGCGCATCGGCCAGATCGTTCCCAGTTCCAACACCACCATGGAAACCGAGATCCCCGCCATGCTGCGTCGGCGCGAGACCATCGCGCCCGAGCGCTTCACCTTCCACTCCAGCCGCATGCGCATGAAGCAGGTGACGGCGGCCGAACTGGCCTCGATGGACCGCGAGTCCGACCGCTGCGCGCAGGAACTGTCGGACGCGCGCGTCGACGTGCTGGGCTACGCCTGCCTGGTGGCCATCATGGCGCAGGGCCTGGGCTACCACCGCGCCTCGCAGGAACGGCTGCACCAGGCCACCGTGGACAACGGCGCGCCCGCGCCCATCGTCTCCAGCGCCGGCGCGCTGGTCGAGGGCCTGCACGCCATCGGCGCGCGCAAGGTCGCGATCCTGACGCCCTACATGAAGCCGCTGACCAAGCTGGTGGTGGACTACATCGAGCACGAAGGCATCGAAGTGCGCGACAGCCTGTCGCTGGAGATCGCCGACAACCTGAAGGTGGGCGCGCAGGACCCGATGGCGCCCGCCAGCCATGTCGCGCGCCTGGACACGCGCGGCGTCGACGCGGTGGTGCTGTCGGCCTGCGTGCAGATGCCGTCGCTGGCGTCGATCCAGCCGGTGCAGGACCGCCTCGGTCTGCCGGTGGTGACGGCCGCCGCGGCCACGGTCTATCGCATGCTCAAGGTGCTGGACCTGGAGACGCGCGTGCCCGACGCCGGCGAACTGCTGACCGGCAAGTACTGAACGCTATTTGCCGAGCGACAGGATCTCGTTGGCGTTGACGATGGCGCCGGCGATTTCCTCGGTCGTGACGCGCTTGTTCATGGCCTGTTCGCGGATCAGGTCGTAGGCCTGCCCTTCGGTCACATTGCGCGTTCGCATCAGGATGCTCTTGGCTTCGGCGATGCGGCGCGCGCCCAGCAGCTTGCCTTCAAGCTTGCGCAGCCGGCGCGCGTGCGAGCGGATGTCGTCGTCGACCTGCCGCGCCACCACCAGAGTGGACAAGAGGCCGAACGAACGCACCGGCGACGGCAGCACCGCCTTGGCGCCGATGCGCAGCACCGCCTCGACGATGGTCGGGTTCTCGTAGGTAACGATGGCGATGACCATGGGCGCCTCGTCGCTCTTGGCCCATTCGAAGCCCAGGTCGATGACGTCCGGCCGCACCGCCAGGAACACCACGTCCAGCCCTTCCGGCAGGGTCGGCGCCGGCGGCCAGAAGGTCTGCACCTGGCAGCCAATGCGCTGCAGCTGCTGCGTCAGCTGCCTGCCATCGGCATCGTCCGGGTGGTAGACGGCGATGCGCAGGGTGCGCAGGTCTTTCAGCAACGAGGGCGTCGCGCGCATCACGCGCAGGCGGCTTGCGGTCTCCACCGTCAGAGCTCCAGCGAGCTCAGGGTAGCCGTCCAGTCACCCAGCGAATGGGTGACCAGATACGGGTCGGGATGCACCGCCCGGGTGGCCTCGCGCACGATGGTGAACTGCCCCTTGGCGTTGACCCGCCCCACCCTGGGGTACAGGCAGGTATGGTGGTTGGCAGGATCGATGCGCACCCGGCCCTGCGGCGCCTGGAACTCGCTTTGCAGCACGCGCGGCAGGATCTGCGCGATCTCGTCGGTGCCGGTTTCGCGGTACGCATTGGCGAAGATGTGCATCTGGAAGTAGGCGGCCTCCCAGCACAGGTTGGGCACGCAATCGGGCCCGAAGCGCCGCCGCAGCCGTTCCAGGCAGCGGCGGTTGACCTCGGAATCGATCGACTGGAAATACGGCGCCGATGTGAAATGCCCCGCCGCCACCTCTGGCTCCATCTGCGAGATCTCGGCCTCGGATGTGGTCAGGCTGGCGATCGGCAAGGTCTTGGGATCGAAGCCGGCGTCGGCGTAGGCGCGATACAGGCAGGCGGTGGAGTTGCCCACCACGGTCGAGAAGATGAAGTCGGGGCGCTTGTTGCGGATGTCGTCGAGGATCTCGCGGTAGTCGCGCTCGGTCGCGGTCAGCGGCACGTAGCGTTCGCCCAGCTTGGCGCTGTCCTGGCGTTGCAGCACCAGCTCGCGCATGATGCGGTTGGACTCGTAGGGATATATGTAGTCCGAGCCGATCAGGTAGACGCGGGCGCCGAAGTTGGCGGTCATGAATTCCGCCAGTTGCACGCTGTTCTGGTTGGGCGCGGCGCCGGTGTAGATGATGTTGTTGGAGAATTCGAAGCCTTCGTACAGCGTCGGGTAGAACAGCAGCCGGTTCCATTTCTCGACCACCGGCAGCACCGCCTTGCGGCTGCTGGACATGTAGCAGCCGAAGATGACGTTGACGCGGTCCTGGGTGATCAGCCTCTCGGCCAGCACGCTGTAGGTGGCCGGGTCGGAACGCGGGTCGTAGCGCACCGGCACGATCTCGCGACCGTCGACGCCCCCGGCCTCGTTGATCTCGTCGATCGCCAGGAGCGTGCCCTGCAACTGGGAACGGCCTATGGTCGATGTGGCCCCCGTTTCAGAGAACAACACGCCCACGCGGATAGGATCTTTGTTTGCCATGGTCGGAGGAACCGCCGCACAGAGGTCAATCGGTCGAGGTGGTCAGTTTCAGCATAGGCGCGCGTGGCGTCAACACGTGGATTCCTGGGGGTCAACCGAGCGTGGCACGACTATAGCCATGGGCTAGCGCGGCCGGTAGCGCGGCGGCGTTCAGCACAATGCGGTAGCCGCGGAATCCAAACATCGCACGCAACTGCGGCTCGGCTTTGGCGTCCAGCGCCACGCACTGCACCCGCAGGCCACGGCGACGCAGCGCCAGCACCGCTTCGCGCGCGTCTTCCACCAGGTAGCGCGCATCGTGCACGTCGATGTCGGATGGCGCGCCGTCGGTGACGACGATCAGGGCGCGGCGTTCGCCGGGCGCGCTCAGCGCCAGCTCGCCGGCATGGCGCAGCGCCGCGCCCAGGCGCGTGGAATAGCGGGCCCGGGCCGCCGCGATGCGGCCCAGGGCCGCGTCCGTGGGCGACGCGCCGGCATCCAGCAGGCGGTAGTAGTGAACGGCCGCGCGCGTATCCGAACAGAAACCGTGCACCGCGAGGCGGTCGCCGCTCTCGGCCACCGCGCCCACCAACAGCGCGGCCGCGCGCTTTTCCAGGTCGAGCACGGTGGCGCCGTCCTGCGGCGCCGGGTCGTTGGCCGAGGCCGACAGGTCCAGCAGCACCAGCGTGCTGCAGACGCCGGGTTGGCTGCCCGGCCGCTGGAAGAAACGCGCGTCCGGCGCCAGGTCCAGGCGCAGGTCGATCATGACTTCTATGGCGGCGTTCAGGTCGATGTCATCGCCCTCCCATTGCCGCCGCAGGCGCCGCGCCCGGTCCAGGCGGCGCGCCCGCGGCAGCGCCAGCCGCGGCTGGCGCAATCCCGCCAACGGCGCGGCGTCGGCGCGCCAGCCGGGCAGGCGTTCGACCACGGTGCACCAGTCCGGCCGGACACGCGCCAGCCGGTAGTCCCATTCCGGATAGCCGTAGCGGCCCAGTTCCACGTCCTCATCGGATTCGGCCTGGGTCTCGCCCGGCGCCGCCTCGCGCGCTTGCGGCGGCGCGCCCTGACTGCCCAGGGCCAGCGCGGGCGGCGGCTCGGCGGCGTCGCCGTAGTCCCACAGGTAGCTGCTGTCGTCGCGGTAGGCCACCGGCACCACGTACTGCAGCGGGTTGAAGCGCACCCGCATCTGGCCCAGGTCGTTGGCCAGCAGCGAGGCCAGCCGGCGGAAGGCGGCGATGTCGGCCAGGTCGGCCGCGGCCTGCGCCTCGAACAGGTCGCGCGCCTTGTTGACCCAATGGTTGTCGTCGCGCAGCGCGGGATCCATCAACAGGCGGCACAGGCGCCGCACCAGCGCGGTGAAGCTCAGATCGGTAGGATCGGGCGGCAGCGGGATGAACGGTCGGAACCAGCGACGCACGCCGGGGTACAGGGCCGCCAGCACGCGCTCCACGCGCGCGTCCTCGACGGCGGACACCACCGCCAGGCCCATCGGCTTGAGGCTGGCCACGGGTTGGGCGGCCGGGGAATACAGCAGGTGCGCGGCTGCGTGGGCCACGGCGGCGCGGCGCAGCGCGGCCGCGTCCGGCGCATCGACGCGCGCCGTGGCGCCCGCCGGCAGCAACAGATGCGTGGCCGTCAGCACCGGCCGCGGCGGCGCGCCGGCCGCCTCCGGATCCAGCGACTCGACCGCCATGGCGCGCCCGGCCAGGCCGCACAGCAGCCACGACAGGTCCGGCTCGGCGGGATCGCGCGCGGCCGAACGCACGCGCGCGACCGCCGCGCCCTCCCCTTGCCCCGACGAATGCAGGCCGCGCATCGTCATTCCAGGTTGGCGTCGATCAGCGCCCGCAACGCCGCCGCCATGTCGGGATCGTCGGTCAGGGCGCGGGTCATGGTCATGTCGCAGCTCTCTGCCGGACTGACGCCGTCGCGGATCAGCACGCCGGCGTAGATCAGCATGCGGGTCGACACGCCCTCGTCCAGGCCATGGTGCTTGAGCTCGCGCGAACTGTGCGCGATGCGCACCAGCCGGCGCGCCAGGCCGGCGTCGATGCCGGCCTCGTGCGCCACGATCGCCGCTTCGTGCCCGGCGTCGGGATAGTCGAAATCCAGCGCGACGAAGCGCTGCCGCGTCGACGGCTTGAGGTCCTTGGCGCTGCTCTGGTAGCCGGGGTTGTACGACACCACCAACTGGAAGTCGGGATGGGCGTGGACCACCTCGCCCTTCTTGTCCAGCGGCAGGATGCGGCGCGCGTCGGTCAGCGGATGGATCACCACCGTGGTGTCCTGGCGCGCCTCGACCACTTCATCCAGGTAGCAGATGCCACCGTGGCGCACCGCCAGCGTCAGCGGGCCGTCGTGCCAGGCGGTGCCGTCGGCGTCCAGCAGGTAGCGGCCGACCAGGTCGGAGGCCGTCATGTCCTCGTTGCAGGCCAGCGTCACCAGGGGCCGGCCGAGCTTCCAGGCCATGTATTCCACGAAGCGCGTCTTGCCACAGCCAGTGGGGCCTTTCAGGATCAGCGGCAGCCGGTGCGCATAGGCATGCGCGTACAGCTCGGCCTCGCGGCCGCTGGGACGGTAGTACGGTTCTTGCGCAATCCGGTAGGAGTCGAGCGGAGCGGTCACGGTACGGGTCCTGTGCAGCGGTCCGGCCGGCGCGCGGCCGGACCTGGCGAACGAAAGGAAACTAGCGGTGTTGCGGCGCCTCGTTTGGAATGCCGTCGATCGGGCATTCCGGCGTGCCCACGGTCGAGCGCGTGAACGACTCGACCTGCTTGCGCGTGCCCTCCGGGTCGTTGATCCAGTTGGCGTAGAAGTTGTAGGGGCAGGCGGCCACGCCGGTGGCCTCCTCGCCGGAATTGATCTTGCCGGTGTAGCCGCGGTGCACCAGCTTGAACAGGTGGTTCTGCGACTGCATGTTCTTGCGCGCATCGCGGATCAGGCTGGTGGACAGCTCGGCGTACTGGATGCCCATTTCCTCCTCGCCGCATTCGCCCAGCGTACGGCCGTCGAAGCCGATGATGGCGGAGTGGCCGAAGTACGAGTACACCCCGTCGAAGCCGGCGGCGTTGGCCACCGCCACGTAGACGTTGTTCATCCACGCCATGGCCTTGGACACCATCACCTGCTGGTCCTTGGCCGGGTACATGTAGCCCTGGCAGCGCACGATCAGCTCGGCGCCGCGCATGGCGCAGTCGCGCCAGATCTCGGGATAGTTGCCGTCGTCGCAGATGATGAGGCTGATCTTCAGGCCCTTGGGGCCCTCCGACACGTAGGTGCAGTCGCCCGGGTACCAGCCCTCGATCGGCACCCACGGCATGATCTTGCGGTACTTCTGCACGATCTCGCCCTGGTTGTTCATCAGGATCAGCGTGTTGTAGGGCGCTTTGTTGGGATGCTCCTCGTGGCGCTCGCCGGTCAGCGAGAACACGCCCCAGACGTTGGCGCGGCGGCAGGCGTCGGCGAACACGGCGGTCTCCTCGCCCGGAATGGCCGAGGCGGTGTCGTACATCTCCTTGGCGTCGTACATGATGCCGTGGGTCGAGTACTCGGGGAAGATGACCAGGTCCATGCCGGGCAGGCCGCGCTTCATGCCCACCACCATGTCGGCGATCTTGCGGGCGTTGTCCATCACCTCGGCCTTGGTGTGCAGGCGCGGCATCTTGTAGTTCACGACGGCCACGCCCACGCAATCGTTGCTGCTGGAGATATCTCCGTGTCTCATGACAATGCTCCTCGTTGGTTGACGGTCATACCGTCAGGAAAGACCTGATCTTGTCCTGGTCCACGCCGGCCCGGCCGGCCTCGTGCACGATGCGGCCCCGGTCGATGACCAGGAAGCGGTCGGCCAGGTCGAGCGCGAAGCCCAGCATCTGTTCGGAGACGACGATGGCGAAGCCGCGCTCCTCGCGCAGCGCGTTCAGCGCCCGCGCGATGTCCTTGATGATGGAAGGCTGGATGCCCTCGGTCGGTTCGTCCAGGATCAGCACCCGCGGATTGGAGATCAGCGCGCGGGCGATCGCCAGCTGCTGCTGTTGCCCGCCCGACAGGTTGCCGCCCTTGCGCCGGCGCATCTCCTGCAGCACCGGAAAGAAGCGGTACAGGTAGTCCGGCACCGCCTTCAGCCCGCTGCGCTCGGCGCCGGCCATGATGTTCTGCTCGACCGTCAGGAACGGAAAGATCATGCGCCCCTGCGGCACGAAGGCCAGGCCGCTGCGCACCCGCTGGTAGCTCTCCAGCCCGGACAGCTCGGCGTCATCGAGCCGGATGCTGCCGGAACCGGAACGCAGCATGCCGATCAGCGCCTTGAGCAAGGTGGTCTTGCCCATGCCGTTGCGGCCCATGATGGCTACCGATTCACCCGGCGCGACCTCGAAGCTCACGTCGCGGATGACATGCGATTCGCCGTAGCTCACATTCAACTTGTCGATGCAGAACACGGAGGTCTCCCTGTCAATGGCCAAGGTATACGTCGAGCACGCGCGGATCGGCCTGCACCTCGGCCACGCTGCCCTCGCTCAGCAGGCGGCCCTGGTGCAGCACCGTGACCTTGTGGGCGATGCGCTTGACGAAGTCCATGTCATGCTCGATCACCACCACCGACTTGCCGCGCGCGATGCGCGCCAGCAGTTCGGCGGTCTGTTCGCGTTCGCGCGGGCTCATGCCGGCCACCGGCTCGTCCAGCAGCAGCAGGCGCGGCGCCTGCATCAGCAGCATGCCGATCTCCAGCCACTGCTTCTGGCCGTGGCTCAGGCGACCGGCCTTTTCCAGCAGCCGGTCGGCCAGGAACACCTGCGCCGCCATCGCCTCGATGCGGGCGCGCACCTCGCCGGTGCGGCGAAACCGCAATGAACGGAGCACGCCATGCGCGTTCGGCAGCGAGATCTCGAAGTTCTCCAGCACGGTCAGGTCTTCGTACACCGACGGCGTCTGGAACTTGCGGCCGACACCGGCGCGCACGATGTCGAACTCGGCCATTCGCACCAGGTCGCGGCCCTCGAACATGACCCGGCCGGCGGATGGCCGGGTCTTGCCGCAGATGATGTCCAGCAGGGTGGTCTTGCCGGCGCCGTTGGGGCCGATGATGACGCGCAGCTCGTCCTGCGCCACGCTCAGGCTCAGGCCGTCGACGGCGCGAAAGCCGTCGAACGACACGGTCAGGTCCTCGACGCTCAGGATGGCGCCGGCGCTGGGGTGGTCGATGCGCGTGTCCATGGCGGGGGATTCCGTCAGATCCAGGGCGCCGCTCATTGCGCACCTCCAGCGGCGCGGCGCGCCTGTAGTTGGCTGATCACGCCAGCCAGGCCGTTGGGCATGGCGACCACCACCACGATGAAGATCGCGCCCAGGAAGTACAGCCAGATCTCGGGGAAGGTCTCGGAAAGATAGGATTTGAGAAAGCCAATCAGCAGCGCGCCGACCACCGCGCCCGGGATCGACAGCCGGCCGCCGACCGCGGCATAGATCACCATCTCGATCGACGCCACCACGCCGATGGCCCCGGGCGAGATCAGCCCTACCTGCAAGGTGAAGAACGCGCCGCCGATGGACGACAGCACCGCCGCCACGCAGAACACGCAGGCCTTCACATGCGCCGTGTCGTAACCGGAGAAGCGCACGCGGTCCTCGCGGTCGCGGATGGCGATGAGGATCTTGCCCAGCCGGCTGCGCACGATCGCCAGCGCCGCCAGCATGGCCAGCGTCAGGGCGGCCGCCTCGATCAGGTACAGCACCAGCTTGCCGTCGTCGCCGACGATGTCCCAGCCCAGCAGCGTGCGGAAATCGGTGATGCCGTTGGCGCCGCCGGTGTCGCCCTGCTGGCCGATGATCAGCACCGTCAGCGTCATGGCCAGCGCCAGCGTCACGATGGCGAAGTACACGCCGCTGACCCGCTTGCGGAAGATCGCCAGCGAGAACAGGTACGCCGCCAGCCCGGGCAAGGCCACGATCAGCAGCAGCGTCCATCCCAGCGAATGGAACGGCAGCCACCACACCGGCAGGCTGTCGACGCTGCTCCACACCATGAAATCGGGCAGGTCGGGCGCGGACGCTTCCAGCTTCAGGAACATGGCCATCATGTAGCCGCCCAGGCCGAAGAAGATGCCCTGCCCCAGGCTCAGCACGCCGCTGTAGCCCCAGGTCAGCACGATGCCGATGGCGACGAAGGCGAACGCCATGTACTTGCCGACCAGGTTGAGCCGGAACGGATCCAGCGTCAGCGGCAACACGGCCAGGATCAGCAGCGCCACCAGCGCCAGCGCGATCTCTTCGGTCCTGCGGTGCAATGCCTTCATCGCGTCATCCTCGCGTCTTGGTGGCGAACAGCCCATTGGGGCGGAAGTACAGCACCACGATCACCAGCACCAGGATGGTGACCTTGGCCATCGAGCCGCTCATCAGGTATTCCAGCGTGGTCTGCGACTGCGCGATCGCCAACCCCGAGAACGCCGTGCCCAGCAGGCTCTGCACGCCGCCGAACACCACCACGATGAAGGAATCGACGATGTAGAGCTGACCCGTGCCGGGGTTGGTCGAGCCGATCATGGTGAAGACGCAGCCGGCGATGCCGGCCAGGCCCGAGCCCAGCGCGAACGTCAGCGCGTCGACCCGCCGCGTGTTGATACCGACAGCCCCCGCCATGGCGCGGTTCTGCGTCACCGCGCGCACCCGCAGGCCCCAGGCGCTGCGGTACAGCAGCAGGTAGACGCCGATCGCCACCAGCAGCGTCAGGCCCAGGATGAAGATGCGGTTCAGCGGAAACTGCAGGTCGGGCGTCGGCTCCCACGCCCCGCTCAGCCACGACGCCAGCGGCACGCTGACCTCCTGCGCGCCGAAGATCGAGCGGTAGGTCTGCTGCAGGATCAGGCTCAGGCCCCAGGTCGCCAGCAGCGTATCCAGCGGCCGGTTGTAGAACCAGCGGATAAAGCCGCGTTCCAGCAGGTAGCCGAATGACGAGGTCACCAGGAACGCCAGCGGAATCGCCACGAACAGATAGATGTCCATCCACCCCGGCGCCCAGTGCTGGAACGCCACCGACACCAGGTAGGTGGTGTAGGCGCCCATGGCCATCAGTTCGCCGTGCGCCATGTTGATGACGCCCATCAGGCCGAACACCACGGCCAGGCCGATCGCCATCAGCAGCAGAATGCTGAACAGGCTGATCCCGTTGAAAAGCTGCATTGCGGCGATGTCGATGTTCATGATCGCGTTCCATGTCGCGTTGCCACCGCCGGCGGCGCTGCCGCCGGCGTCCTGCGGGCCCGGCTTACAACTTCGGGAAGGGATTGGGTTCGATCAGGTCGGCCGATTCCCACACCACGTCGAACTGGCCGTCGGGCCGCGCGCGGCCCACCCGCACCTTCTTCCAGACGTGGTGGTTCTTCTCGTGCACCCGCACCGTGCCCTCGGGCGCTTCCAGCGTCAGGCCGGCCGAGGCCGCGATGACCTTGTCGGGATCGAACGAACCGGCCTTCTCCACGCCCAGCTTCCACAGGTAGACGCTGTTGTAGGCCACCTCCATCGGGTCGCCGATGACGCGGTCCTGCCCGTATTTGGCCTTGAAGGCCTTGACGAATTTCTCGTTGGCCGGATTCTTCAGGCTCTGGAAATAGCCCATGCAGGCGTAGTAGCCAGCCGCGTTGTCCTTGCCGATGCCCTCGATCTCGTTCTCGGACACCACGGTGGACAGCAGCACCACGCGCGTGCCATCCAGTCCCGCCGCGCGCAACTGCTTGTAGAAGGCCACGTTGGAGCCGCCCACCACCGTGCTGTAGATGCACTCCGGCTTGGCGGCCTTGATCTTGTTGATGATGGACGAGAACTCGGTGTGTCCGAGCGGCGCGTATTCCTCGCCCACCACCTTGGCGCCCATGTGCGCGATGGCCGGCTTGGCGATCTTGTTGCAGGTGCGTGGATAGATGTAGTCCGAGCCCACCAGGAAGAAGGTCTTGCCCTTCTCGCGCGCCATCCACTCGACCGCCGCGATCACCGACTGCGTGGCCTCCTGCGACGGGTAGAACACGCGCGCATCCTGCTCCTGCCCTTCGTAGTAGGTGGGGTAGTACAGCAGGCCCTTGCTGCGCGCCAGCACCGGCAGCAGCGCCTTGCGCGAGGCCGAGGTGTAGCAGCCGACGATGGCCGCGACCTTGTCGCGGTCCAGCAGCTTGCGCGCCTTCTCGGCGAACACGGCGTTCTCGCTGGCGCCATCTTCGACCACCGGATCGATCTTGCGACCCATCACGCCGCCCGCGGCGTTGATTTCCTCGATGGCCAGTTTCTCGGCGTCCACCAGCGACGCCTCGGCGATGGCGATGGTGCCCGACAGCGAATGCAGCAGGCCAAGTTTCACGGTGGCGTCCTGCGCGAACGCAGCGCGGGGCAATGCGGCCATCCCCGACGTGGCGCCCAGCAGGACCATGGAACCACTGTGCTGCAAAAAGCGGCGGCGGTTGTATGCGCTCATCGATACGCTCCTGTGCGTTTCCGAAGGCAAGCCTGCGGCCTGGCCGCCCGGGATTGGGCGGTCACCAGAGGCAGCCACATCACGACGACAACCGTCCGACCGTCATGCACGTTCCTTCGGGCAAAGCTCCGCCCACGGCGCGTCGTTGCGCCATTCGAAAGAAGACGATATGCAAACGGAAAACGAAAAGGCCCGAGCCGGAAATTCCGGCTCGGGCCCTTTTGCCCTACGCCTGACTGGCAACACTGGCAGTCGGCGAAAATTGGAAGACGATCTTGCGTCTGGAAGGCATTCTGAAGAAGCGCACGGCCTCGTGCCATGCGTATTTTCCCTTACCGGACGCGGCCTCGCGGCCGGACTAGGGCATACGGCGGATCACGCTGTTGGCGTACATCGGCCCCTGCACGTGGTGGCCGGTGACGACGTTGGTCTGGTAGCGCTGCACCACGCCCTCGAGCGATTGCGGATCGAGCAACGCGCGCATCGTCGCGAAGCCGGCCGAGTCCACCCGCGCGGGCGCCTTGCCCTTGGGATAGAGAGGGCGCTTGCCCTCGTCCATCGGCGCCTGCAGCACGCCGCCGCTGGCGATCAGGTCCAGCACCAGCTTGCCGTCGCGCAGCCGCGCCGAGCCGTGGGCGCCGAGTTCGGCATCGTCCAGCAGCAGGCTGCCGGTCAGCGCGTAATCGCCCGACGGCAACGGCTGCACATACAGCCGCAAGGTGTAGGGCGGTTCGCCATTGCGGTCGTCCAGGGTCCAGCGGTACTCGCCGGCGGCCCAGGCGGGCGCGGCTTGCGCCGATGCCGTGGCGGTGGGCGCGGCCGGCGCGGCGGACTGCGCCGCGGCGCCCGCGTACAGCGCCGCGCCCAAGACGGCGGCGCGCAGGGTTTGCGGCAGGAATGCGTGCATGGAATTCTCCTCGTGATGCCTGCACTCGATACGTGCAGGCGAAGCGTTCATCAGTACTTGACGCGCACGCTCAACATGACGCTGCGCGGCTCGCCATAGGCGTTGCCCATGTCGGCGTTGCCCAGGCGCTGGTAATAGACCTTGTCGAACAGGTTGTTGACGTTCAACCCCAGCGAGACGTGCTCGTTGAAGCGATAGCCGACCCGCGCATTCCAGACGGCGTAGCCGCCCTGCGACACGCGCACGGAACTGCCACTGACCGGCCCCTGCGCCGCGCTTTCGGTGTAGATGCCGCTCTTGACGTTGACGCCGCCGCCCACGCTCCAACGGTTCCATTGGCCCGGCAACTGATAGGTGGTCCACAGCTGGAAGATGTGGCGGGGCGTGAAGGTGCGGAAGGCAGCGCCGCCGTTGGTGTTGTCCTTCAGGTAGCGGGTGGTGTTGAAGGTGTAGCCGCCCGCCACTTCCCAGCCCGGCGCGAGCCGGCCCGACACCTCGGTTTCGACCCCCTGGCTGCGCACCTGGCCGCTGGCCTCGTAGCAGCAATCGCCGACCTCGGGGTAGTTCGGGTCGCGCTGCGCGCGGTTGCGCTCGGTGATGCGGAACAGCGCGAACGAGGCGTTCAGCTTGCCGTCCAGCCATTCGCTTTTCAGGCCCGCCTCGTAGTTGGAGCCGACCACCGGCGGTAGCGATCCGCCGCTGGCCGAACGCAGGTCGCTCTGCACGCGGAAGATGTCGGCGTAGCTGGCGTAGGCAGTCCAGTGGCTGTCGATGTCGTAGAGCAGACCGGCATACGGCGTCATGCGGCCATGCTCGCTGATGGCCGGGTCGCCGCGGCCGCTGATCAGATTAGTGCTCTGCGTGCGCCACCAGCTCATGCGCGCCCCCAGCACCAGCGTCAGTGGATCGGCAACTTTCAGGCGCGCCATCGCGTAGATGCCCGACTGGCGCGTCTTGACGTCGCTCTTGCTGCCCCATTGCGGATCGGCCGGTTCCGGATGATCGTGCACGTCATAGTGAAAGACGTCCACCGGCTGCGCCGCGAAGCCCTGCAGCGAACGGGCGTTGTAGGCGCGCGCGCTGCGGTCGTACCAGTTGCCGCCGAACACCAGTTCGTGGCGGCGTCCCAGCGCCTCGAAGGCGCCAGTCACCATCAGGTCCACGCCCAGTTGTTCATTGCGGTATTGGTTGCCACCGGCATAAAGGCGCGGCCCCAGGCCGGTATTACGGTCGACGGCTCCGCGCACGTAGGCGTACTTGAGCTTGCTGGCTTCCTCGGCCTGGTTGACGTTGAGCTTGATGGTCCAATCCGACGAAAACTGGTGCGCCAGCTCGGCAAACACCTGCGTGTTCTCGAAGTCCCAGCGGTTCCAGTCGACGCCCAGATAGGTGCCGCGCGTCAACCCGAGATCACCGCCGTCCTTGTAGCGCGGCATCTGCATCATGTAGGGCAGCCAGTCGCGCTTCTGGTAGCTGCCGCCCACGGTCAGCAGCGTGCGCTCGCCCAGGTCGGCCTCGACGATGCCGTAGTAGGCCTGCTTTTGCGAATTGGCCACGTCGTAGAAATACTTGCGGTCTTCCTGCGCGGTGGCGAGACGGCCACGCACCGAGCCCGACGCGTTCAGCGGCGTCGACAGATCGAGTTCGCCGCGGTAGTTGTTCCATGACCCGGCGCTGGCCGAACCGCTGAATTGCACCGCTCGCGCGGGACGCTTGCGCACCAGGTTGATGACGCCGCCCGGCTGGCCCGCGCCGTTGAACAGGCCGGCCACGCCCCGCAACAGCTCGACATGGTCGAACATGAACAGGTCGGGCTGCGCCCACGATGCGCCGCCGGTCTGCATCGGCACGCCGTCGTACTGGAAGTACTCGATCTGGAAACCGCGCGAATAGAACCGCGGAATCGCGGCGGTGCCCATCAGGTCGATGGTGATGCCCGGGGCCTGCGCCATGGCATCCTCCAGCGACGCCAGGTTCTGATCCTCGATGCGCTGGCGCGTGATGACCGACACCGACTGCGGGATCTCGCGCAGCGACAGCGGCAGCTTGCCGCCGATGGTGACGCTGGGCGCGGTGTAGGACGCGCTGCCTTCAGTGACGCCGACCTGCTCGCCCCGCACTGTCACCGGTGCCAGCGTGGCCGTGCCGCCCGGTTCAGCCGTTTGCGCGCCAGCGTGCGCACCTGCCGCCAGGCCCATCATCATGGCGCCGCGCCGCAGCCATGCGCCGCGCGTTCCACCTGTCTCGATACCCACCATTGCCTCCGCTTCCAGCCCGTTCAACAAGATTGATAATCATCTTCAACGGTGCCGCGGCGGGCAATGCAAAAGGCTTTCGAATTCCGGATTAAGTCTTTCGTTTTTTCACCAGCGACACCGCCTGACGGATGGCCGGCGCGCAATGGCGGCTGCTGGAGGCGGTACACCTGTCCAACACCGAACGTCCGGCGGAATTCCGCGAGGCGGTGCTCGGGTTCCTGCTGGCGCATTGACGCCCGCGTCCGCCCGGTCTGACGGAGCCAGCGCGGGCTCAGCGCAGGCTGCTAGGCGCAGCGCCAAAACGGCGTCGGAAGGCCACCGAGAAATGCGCGGGCGCGTAGCCCACGTGCCAGGCCGCTTCGGAAACGCTCAGGCCGCCGTTCAGGATCAATTCGCGCCCGCGCGTCAGGCGCGTTTCCTGCAGATGGCGCGCCATGCTGACGCCGAAGGCGCGCTTGAACGCCAGGTCCAGCTGACGCGCGTTGAGCCCGAGTTCGCGCGCCAGCGCCGCCGTCGACGGCGCCTCGCGCAAGTCGGCGGCAAGGCGGCGATGCGCCTCGTGCGCCGCGTCCAGTTCGCGGGCCGCGGCCACCGGCGACGCCGCGCGGCAGGCTGGCAACGCCTGCCCGGCCTGGGCCAGCGCCACCGCCGCCAGCTCCAGGCTCTTGGCCGCCAGATACAGCGCGCGCGCCGCGCCCTCGTAGCGGCAGACCCTCACCTGGGCCGCGATGCGCCGCGCCTCGCGGCCCGCCGCCCCGTGCCAGACGACCGGGCCGTCGGCGCCCGCGGCGGGGTCCAGGCCGCGCAGGAAATCGGGATCGATGCCCAGTTCGTCGCGCAGTTGTGCTGCCGGCAACGTGGCCAGCGTGAACTGCTGGTCGACGCCGGCCTCGAACGCATCGGCGCCGCGCGCCTGGGCCGGCATCGGCGCCCAGGCCAGGCACAGCACCGGGCCGCGCAGAGCCAGCGGCGGGCGGTCCTCGACCCGGCTGCTGACGCGCCCATCCAGCAGGATGACCTTGAGGCCGGGGTACAGCGCTTCTTCGCGCCATTCGGTGCGGCCGCGGCGGAACACGCCGGCGCGCAGGCCACGGCCGTTGGCGAGGTCGAAGGACGCGTCGACGCGATGATAGTCGGCGGCGGCCGTGGCGCGGCCGGCGCGGGAATGGAACATGGGAACGATCCGGGCGGTCCGGACAGGCTTATTTGAGAATAATTATTATTACCTTAGCACTGCCGGAACTCAAACCGGACACATATCCGCCCGCCAACGCGCCCGGCGTTATTCCCCCGCACGCTCCCAGCGCCTTTGGATCGCCTTGGCGGCCACCACGCCGTCGGCCATCGACGTGACCACGCAGGGATGCATGCGGTGGGCCACTTCGCCGATGGCGTAGATGTCCGGCACGCTGGTCTCGGCGGTGGCGAAATCGGTGCGGATGTAGCCGCGCGCGTCGCGCGCCAGTTGCAGGCTGTCGGCGAACGCGGCCTGCGGCTCCCAGCCGTAGAACACCAGGATCAGGTCATAGCGCTGGCCGTCGACGCTGCGGGTGGCCGGATCGACCTGGTACGGGCCGATGCGCACGCCTTCCTTGCCGGCGCGCAGCACCCATTGCTGCTGGGCCCGCACGCTGCGGGCGTACAGGTGCACGGCGCGGGCGCCGCGGTTGCGCACATAGACGTAGTTCTCGAAGGCGTTGTCGCCGCCCCCCAGCACCGCCACCGACAGGCCGGAGTAGTCCTGCGCCACGATCGGCGAACCCGGCCCGATCAGCACCCCCGGCCACTGAGAACCCGGCGGATGTTCCGGAAAGCCCTTGGCGCGCACGCCCGAGGCGATCACCAGGGTGCGGCCGCGCGCCAGTGATGCGTCCCCATTGGCGTCGGAAAGGGTCGCCTCGATGCCGCCCTTGCAGGGCCGCACCGCCGTCACCCGGGTGTCCAGGCGCAACGGCACGCCGGCGGCGCGCACGCTGGTATCGATATTGGCGGCCACCTGCTGGCCGGTCATGCCGGGCAGCACCGCGATCCAGTCGTCGGCGAAGGGGTTGTCCACGGCCAGCCCGCCCAGGCGGCCGCTGGCCTCGACCAGCAACGGCGCCAGGCCGAGCCGCGCCAGCCAGAGGGCGCAGGAGGCGCCGGCCGGGCCGCCGCCTACAATGACCGCATCGTGCATCTGTTGCATTTCATCCCTTGTTTGCCGTCGCCGCCCCCACGCGGGCGTCCGGCCATGGCCGAATTGTAGCCAGCGCGCCGGCCCGGTCCGCCGCCGCCTTACAATTCCGGGATTCCACCCAGGTTTTCATCATGCCCACTCGCCGCATCATCCTATCCGGGCTCGCGCTCGACGCCCGCATCGGCATCCTCGAACATGAACGCCGCGCCACCCAGCCGCTGCACGTCGACGCCGAGTTCGACGTCGACATCCAGCGCTCGGTCGACGACCACGATATCCACAGCGTGCTGGACTATCGCCGCCTGCGCGAGGCCATCGTCGAGGAGTGCACCCAGGCGCACGTGAACCTGATCGAAACCCTGGTGGAACAGGTCGCCGCGCGCCTGTTGGCCGACTTCCATGAAATCCGCTCGCTGCGCCTGCGCATCAGCAAGCCCATGGCCTTTTCCGACTGTGCGGCGGTGGGCGTGGAAATCCAGATCTCGCGTTGACCATGAACAATATCGCCTCTCCCGACATCCGCGCCGTGGCGGACAACACCGATGCGGCCGGCGCCGCCCCGGCCTCCCGCCCCGACGACAAGAAGGCGCGCCACGAAGGCAACAAGCTCACCAAGCGCCTGGCGCGCGAGACCACGCGTGCCCTGTCCGACTACAACATGATCGAGGCGGGCGACCGCGTGATGGTGTGCCTGTCGGGCGGCAAGGACTCCTACGCCATGCTGGACATCCTGCTCCAGCTGCAAAAGCGCGCGCCGTTCCGGTTCGAACTGATCGCGGTCAACCTGGACCAGAAGCAGCCCGGCTTTCCGGCCGACATCCTGCCGCGCTACCTGACCGAACTGGGCGTGCCGTTCCACATCGAGACGCAGGACACCTATTCCATCGTCACGCGCGTGCTCGAAGAGGGCAAGACGATGTGCTCGCTCTGTTCGCGCCTGCGCCGCGGCATCCTGTACCGCGTGGCCTCGGAACTGGGCGCCACCAAGATCGCGCTGGGCCACCACCGCGACGACATCCTGGGCACGTTCTTCCTTAACCTGTTCTACGGCGGCAAGGCCAAGGGCATGCCGCCCAAGCTGGTGTCCGACGACGGCCGCCACACCGTCATCCGCCCGCTCGCCTACGTGCCGGAAACCGACCTGATTGCCTACGCCGAACTCAAGCAGTTCCCGATCATTCCCTGCAACCTGTGCGGCTCCCAGGAAAACCTGAAGCGCAAGGAAGTCGGCCGCATGATCAAGGAATGGGACAAGCAGCACCCGGGCCGTTCGTGGAACGTCTTCAACGCCCTGTCGCGCGTGGTGCCGTCGCACCTGATGGACCGCGACCTGTTCGACTTCGTCGGCCTCAAGCCGACCGGCGTGCCGGACGCCAACGGCGACACCGCCTTCGACGCGGTCGATCCGACGGATGATGCGGACGAAGCCTGTGGCGATACGCCCGCCGCGTCCGACGCGGCCGGCATCGTCGAAAAGAAAGTGGTGTTCACCCGCAATTGAACACCCCCATCCGCGCCCGGCGCGGACAGCAAAAGGCCCCGATCTTCCGACCCGCGAGGGACGAAGCGCCGGGGCCTTTTCATCGCCGAGCCGCCTCAAGATGAAAAACGCCCCCTCGGGGGGCAGCAAGCCGAAGGCGCGGCGTGGGGGTCGCCTTTCCCCTGGCGACTCAGCCGTTCAACACCCGCACCGGCTGGCCGGCGCGCCAGGCCTTCACGGCCTCCAGCGCATTGCGGTAGAAGGCCTCGAAGTTCTCGCGGCTGACGTAGCCCAGGTGCGGGGTCAGGATGACGTTGTCCAGGTCGCGCACGCTGTCGGTGGGCGACAACGGCTCTTCCGGATACACGTCCAGGCCGGCGCCGGCGATGCGGAATTTCACCAGCGCGTCCATCAGGGCTTCCTGGTCCACCAGCCCGGCGCGCGAGGTGTTCACCAGGTAGGCGGTCGGCTTCATCGCGGCCAGCGCCGCGGCGTCGACGATGTGGCGGCTGCGATCGGACAGGATCAGGTGCAGGCTGACCACGTCGGAGGTGGCGAACAGCTCGTGCTTGTCGACCCGCTCGACGCCCGCCTCGGCGGCGCGCGCGTCGGTCAGGTTGGGGCTCCAGGCCACCACGTCCATGCCGAACGCCAGGCCCACCTTGGCCACCGCCGCGCCCAGCTTGCCCAGCCCCAGAACGCCCAGCCGCTTGCCGGCCAGCGGCTCGGGCATGCCGGTCTGCCACATGCCACGGCGCATGGCGGCGTCCTCGGCCGGCAGGTGCTTGAACAGCCCCAGGATGTGGGCCCAGGCCAGTTCAGCGGTGGCGGTGTTGGCGTCGGCGCTGCCGGGCGCTCCGCTGACCACGATGCCCTGCGCGGCGCAGGCCGGCATGTCGATGGCGTTGTTGCGCATGCCGGTGGTGACCAGCAGGCGCAGGTTGGGCAGCGCGCGGATGCGGTCGGCGGGAAACGGCGTGCGCTCGCGCATGGCCACGATCACGTCGAAGGGTTCGAGCGTGGCCTCGACCTGGTCGTCGGGGATGAAGTTGTTGAAGATCCGCACTTCGGCGTCGCCGCCCAGGGAACCCCAGTCCGCGTAGCGTTTGGCTACGTCGTGGTAATCGTCGAGTATTGCGATTTTCAAGTCTGTCTCCGGGTGGCGTGGCGCTTGCCGCGCCAGCCACACGGCCGACGCGACCCGCGCCGGTCAGTTCAGTCGTGCCTTGAGCTGGTCCAGCGGCAGCGCGCCGCTGATGCGCGTGCCGTCGGCGAAGAACAAGGTGGGGGTGCCGCGCACCATCAGTTGCTTGCCCAGCGCCAGCAGTTTGTCCTCGGGCACGCTGCAGTTGGCGCTGGCCGGCTTCCGGCCGCGCAGCATCCAGTCGTCCCAGGCCTTGCCCGGGTCCGGCGCGCACCAGACGTCGCGCACCTTGGTGTTCGAGTCCGGCGACAGGATCGGATACAGGAAGGTATAGACGGTGAGGTTGTCCACGTCTTCGAGCGTCTTGCGCAGTTGCTTGCAGTAGCCGCAGTTGGGGTCTTCGAAAATGGCAACCTTGCGCGAACCGTCGCCCTTGACCTGCTTGATGGCCAGGTCCAGAGGCAACTGGTCGAACGGGATGGAACCGAGCTTTTCCTGCGCCTCGCGGGTGACGTCGCGGCGCGTCATGGCATCGATCAACGGCCCTTCCATGACCCAGGTCACTTTTTCATCGGTGTAGATCAGGTCCATGCCGACCTGGACCTCGAACAGCCCATAGGGCGTGCGCCGCACGGCGGTCACGTCCATGCCGGTGAAGCGCTGCCGGAAACGCTCCTTGACCGCGTCCGCCACCGGGTCCGCCGGCGCCACCTGGGTGGTGGAATAGCGCTTGCTGTCCTTGTCCGCCTGGCCCACCGAGGTGGTGGAGACGGACTTGTCGCCCGCGGCATGCGCCACGACGCCGGACAGACCCAGCCCCGCGGCCACGAAGCAGGCGGCCAGTGTGGCGGGAAGACGGAAATTCATGCGGACTCCTGTGTAGATCGTGACCCATCGCGGTCGTTGGCCGACAGCGTAACCGATGCCTGCGCGGCGCCGGGCAAAGACCCGCCCGGGCTGGCCGGAATCAGACCTGCCAACCGCCGCCGGGTTCAATGCCGGCGTCATGGTCTCAGTTGGTCGACGCCCCGGCGATCAGGCGCCGCTTGACCAGCGGCGCGCGTTCGACCCACTGCATGCCGGCGTTGCGCAACCACACCAGCGGTGTGGCGCGCGAACCGAACAGCTTGTGCAACCCGTCGGTGGCCAGCCGCAAGGCCAGCACCGGCTCGGCGCGGGCGCGCTGGTAACGGTGCAGCACGCGCAGGTCGCCGGCCTGACGGTAGGGTTCGCGTCCGGCCACGGTGCGCGCCAGCGCCTCGACATCGCCCAGGCCCAGGTTCAGGCCCTGCCCGGCCAGCGGGTGCAGGCGATGCGCCGCGTCGCCGGCCAGCGCGATGCCGGGCGCCACCATCTGCGCGCGCTCCAGCGTCAGCGGGAACCCGTGCAGCTTGCTGCGCACCTTCAGGCGGCCCAGACGGCCCTGCGCCGCGTGTTCCAGCATCGACTCGAGCCGCGCGGCCTGTTCCTCGGCTGGCAAGGCCAGCAATTCCCGCGCCTGCGCGTCGCGCATCGACCAGACCATCGACACCTGCGGGCCGTCGGCCGTGTCCGGCAGCGGCAGCAGCGCCAGCACGCCATCGTCGCGGAACCACTGAAAGGCGGTGCCCTGGTGCGCGCGCTCGGCGTCCAGGTTCACCACCAGTCCCGTGTCGTTGTAGGAAACGGCCTCATGCTTGAGGCCGGCGGCGGTGCGCAGCGGCGAGGCCGCGCCATCGGCGCCGACGAAAAGCTCTGCCTGGAGGCGGGCGCCGCTCTCGGTTTCCACCGTGCCGGCCTGGTAGCCGGTGCAGCGGTCTTCCAGCCACGGGATGCCGAACATGCGCACCGCCTGGATCAGCACCCGCTCGATCTCGCCGGACTCGACGATCCAGGCCAGTTGCGGCAGGGCCGCCTGCCAGGCGTTCAGATGCACCAGGCCGTCGGCATCGCCATGGATCTCCATGGCCTGCACCGGCGTCAGGCGGGCCGACGGCAGCGCGTCCCACACGCCCAGCTCGGCCAGGAACCGCTGGCTGGCGGGCGAAATGGCGTAGACGCGCGCATGGTAATGGTTGGGATCGGCGGGTGGCACACTCACGCGCGGCGCCAGCAGGGCCACGCGCTGGCCGCGGCGGGCCAGCGCCAGGGCCGAGGACAGGCCGACGATGCCGGCCCCGCAAACCACGATCTGGTGTGTCATCTTGCGCTCGGCTCCCCGGCCTGTTTCGGCCACAGCAGCCACATCTGGCCGCGCTGCTTCATGCGCCCGGCCTGCTGGCCGGCCTCGTCGCCGTAGCCCCAGTAGAAGTCGGCGCGCGCCGCGCCGCGGATGGCGGTGCCGGTGTCCTGCGCGAACACCAGGCGCTGCAACGGTCGGTCGGAGGCAGGGAAGGTGGTGGCCAGAAACACCGGCGTGCCCAGCGGCACGAAGCCGGCGTCCACCGCGATCGCGCGTTTCGGCGCCAGGTTGACGCCATAGGCGCCCTTGGGGCCGAGTTCGGGATCGATCACCGGCTCTTCGCGGAAGAACACCACCGCCGGGTTGGCGTTGAGCATCTCGGGCACGCGCTTGGGATTGCGCTGCGCCCACGCGCGGATGTTTTGCATCGAGGCCTGGTCGGCCGCCAGCTCGCCGCGGTCCGCCAGCCAGCGGCCGATAGACACGTAGGGCTGGCCATTGTGGTCGGCGTAGGCCACGCGGATAGTCTTGCCGCTGTCGGGGCCGTCGGTCAGCAGCACGCGACCCGAGCCCTGCACCTGCAGGAAGAAGTTGTCGACTGGATCGTCCACCCACACCACCACCGGCGGGCGACGGCTCGAAGCCTCGATGGCGGCGCGGGTGTCGTAGGGCACCACGCGCTTGCCTTCGAGCTTGCCGCGCACGCGCTTGCCGGCCAGGTCCGGGTAGACCGAGCCCAGGTCGATGGTCAGCAGGTCGGCCGGCACCGCGTACAGCGGCCATTGGTAGTTGCCGCCCTGGCGGCGCGAGCCGCGCACCAGGGGTTCGTAATAGCCCGTGACGGTATTGGTGGCCGGTTTGCCGTCGGCGCCGTTCAGGCGCCACGGTTGCAGGTAGGTCTGCAGGAAGCGGCGTACGCCCTCGGGATCGTTGGCGGCCGGCGCCCGGGCCGGGTCGGCCGCGGCGGCACAGACCGGTTGCCAGGCGCGCGGCGTGGCGCGTGCCGGCGCGGCCAGGTTGCCGCTGGTCGGACGCATCAGGCCTTTGCAGTTGCGCAGGAACAGGGGCCAGAACTGGCTCAGGTCGTCGTGGCTCCAGCCGGGCATCTCGGCCCAGGTGCCGGGCTTGTACTTGCCGGCCAGGGCACGCGGTGGCGTATCGGGCAGGGCGGACAGCGCCGGCACCACCAGCGGGCCGTCGACGGCCCCGGGGCGGGTGGCGGACGCGCCGGGCCCGCCGGATTCGGGCGGGATCTCTGAGGTGGTGGTACATGCAGCCAGCAGGACCGACAGCACGGACAGGCTAAGAATGCGCTTCATGAGCAGATGGAAAACCGTACAACGTATGGCCGCGCCCGGTCAGTGCAGGGTGCGCGGCATGGCCAGGACGAATTCGGAAATTGGCACTTCGAACGGAATGCCGTTCTCGCCGACGCAATGGTAGGTGCCGCGCATCGTGCCGACCGGCGTGGGCAGCGGGCAGCCGCTGGTGTATTCGAAGGTCTCGCCCGGCGCCAGCAGCGGCTGCTGGCCCACCACGCCCAACCCGCGCACTTCCTGCACGCGCTGGTTGCCATCGGTGATAATCCAGTGGCGGCTGATCACCTGGGCCGGATGCTCGCCGGTATTGGTGATGCGCACGGTATAGGCGAACACGAACTGCTGCTCGCCGGGATCGGACTGTTCAGGCACGAAGCGTGGGGTGACAGAGACGCTCAGGTCGTAGGGTTTCACAGTCCTTTCCTGTGTGGCACGAGCAAGCTGCAATAATGGCACATTATGCCCTCACCCACCCCGAACACCATGTCTACCACCACCCGCATCACCCCCAGCATCCTGTCCGCCGACTTCGCCCGCCTGGGCGAGGAAGTCCGCGACGTGGTCGCCGCCGGCGCCGACTGGATCCACTTCGATGTGATGGACAACCACTACGTGCCCAACCTGACCATCGGCCCGATGGTCTGCGCGGCGATCCGTCCCCATGTGTCCGTGCCGATCGACGTGCACCTCATGGTGGAGCCGGTGGACGCCCTGGTGCCGATGTTCGCCAAGGCCGGCGCCAACTACATCAGCTTCCACCCGGAAGCCAGCCGCCACGTCGACCGCACCCTGTCGCTGATCCGCGAGAACGGCTGTAAGGCCGGACTGGTGTTCAACCCCGCCACGCCCCTGTCGTACCTGGACCACGTCATGGACAAGGTCGACCTGGTGCTGATCATGTCGGTCAACCCCGGCTTCGGCGGCCAGAGCTTCATCCCCGGCGCGCTGACCAAGCTGCGCGAGGCCCGCGCCCGCATCGACGCCTGGACCCAGGCCGGCGGCCAGGAGATCGTGCTGCAGGTGGACGGCGGCGTGAAGATCGACAACATCGCCGAGATCCGCCGCGCCGGCGCCGACACCTTCGTGGCCGGCTCGGCCATCTTCGGCAAGCCCGACTACCCCGGCATCATCAAGTCCATGCGCGAACAGATCGCCATCGGCGAAACCACTGCCGTCTGAGGAAACCCGCCATGACTCCCTTTCGCGCCGCGCTGCTTGACCTGGACGGCACCCTGCTCGACTCCATCCCCGACCTGGCCTTCGCCGCCAACGCCATGCGCGTGGAACTCGGCATGATCGCGCTGCGCGAGGATGTCGTGGCCACCTTCGTCGGCAAGGGGGTGGACAACCTGGTGCGTCGCAGCCTGGCCGGCAGCCTGGACGCCGCCGATCCCTCGCCCGAGGACTTCGCCCGGGCGCGCGAGGCCTTCTACCGCCACTATCACCTGGTCAACGGCGAACGCGCCCAGGTCTACCCGGGCGTCATGGAAGGGCTCAAGCACATGCGCGACCAGGGCCTGAAGCTGGCCGTGGTCACCAACAAGCCCACCGAATTCACCCTGCCGCTGCTGCAACGCACCGGCCTGGCCGGGTTCTTCGACGCGGTGGTGTGCGGCGACACCTGCGCCCGCCGCAAGCCCGACCCGGACCAGGTGCTGCACGCCTGCGAACTGCTGGGCGTGACGGTGGCCGAGGCCGTCACCATCGGCGATTCCATCAACGACGCCCAGGCCGGCCGCAGCGCCGGCACCCAGGTGCTGGTGGTGCCGTATGGTTACAACGAAGGCCGCGACGTGCGCGAGCTCGATGTCGATGGTATAGTGGACACGCTCGTCAACGCCGCCCAGTGGGTGGAGCTCTGGAATCAAAACCAGAACGCCGCGAAAGCCCAGGCCTGAAACCGGGGTCCGCGCCCTTGACGGCCCACTTGAACATCGAACCGCTATCACCTGATGAACGTTTCCATCCAGAACCAAATGCTCGGCGCCTCGTGGCGCTGGTGGCGTTTGTCTTCCGGGTGGCGATGATTCCCTTCCCGGCCCTGGACGCGTCCCCGCCTCCCAGCGCCGATACTGTGTAGAACACAGAGCCAAGCCCGGAACCAGTAACCTGGACCGGGCTTTTTGTTGTGTGCCCGGTCCCCAGCAGATACCCATCGCCCCGAGACCGACATGACCGAAATCGAATTCAAAGCCCTCGCCGCCCAAGGCTACAACCGCATCCCGCTGGTGGCCGAGACCTACGCCGACCTGGACACCCCGCTGGGCATCTACCTGAAGCTGGCCCATGCCGGCCCGCAGGGCGGCCGCATGACCTGCCTGATGGAATCGGTGGTGGGCGGCGAACGCTTCGGCCGCTACTCGTTCATCGGCCTGCCGGCCCGCACGGTGATCCGCGCCAGCGGCACCCGCACCGAAGTGCTGCACGACGGCAAGGTCGTGGAAACCCAGGACGGCGACCCGCTGGCCTTCATCGAGCAGTACCAGGCCCGCTTCAAGGTGGCCCTGCGCCCCGGCATGCCGCGCTTCTGCGGCGGCCTGGCCGGCTACTTCGGCTACGACACCGTGCGCCACATCGAACCGTGCCTGGGCCCCGCCGTGAAGCCGTTCCCGGCCGGCATGGAAGGCGGCACGCCCGACCTGATGCTGATGCACGTGGACGAGCTGGTCATCGTCGACAACCTGGCCGGCCGCATCTACCTGATGGTCTACGCCGACCCGGGCCAGCCCGAGAGCTACAGCCGCGCCCAGCAGCGCCTGCACGACCTGCGCGCGCGCCTGCGACGCCCGGTGGAAATTCCCTACAGCCACGCCAGCATGCAAACCGAGGAACGGCGCGACTTCAAGAAGGAAGACTACCTGGCGGCCGTGCACCGCGCCAAGGAACACATCGCCGCCGGCGACCTGATGCAGGTGCAGATCGGCCAGGTCATCGCCAAGCCGTTCCGCGACTCCCCCCTCTCGCTGTACCGCGCCCTGCGGTCGCTCAATCCCTCCCCCTACATGTACTTCTGGAACTTCGGCGACTTCCAGGTGGTGGGCGCCTCGCCCGAGATCCTGGTGCGCCAGGAGCGCGTAGTGGTGGACGGCGCGCCCAAGTCGCAGGTCACCATCCGCCCGCTGGCCGGCACCCGCAAGCGCGGCGCCACGCCCGAGGAGGACGCCGCCCTGGCCGCCGAGCTCAAGGCCGACCCCAAGGAAGTGGCCGAGCACGTGATGCTGATCGACCTGGCCCGCAACGACGTCGGCCGCGTCGCCGAGGTCGGTTCGGTCAAGGTCAGCGACACCATGGTGATCGAGCGCTATTCGCACGTGATGCACCTGGTGTCCAACGTCACCGGCAACCTGAATCCCGGCATGAGCAGCATGGACGTGCTGCGCGCCTCGTTCCCGGCCGGCACGCTGACCGGCGCGCCCAAGGTCGAGGCCATGAAGATCATCGACGAGCTCGAGCCCGTGCGCCGCGGCATCTACGGCGGCGCGGCAGGCTACCTCAGCTACGGCGGCGAAATGGACGTGGCCATCGCCATCCGCACCGGCGTCATCAAGGACGGCACGCTGTACGTGCAGGCCGCCGCCGGCATCGTGGCCGACTCCACCCCCGAAGCCGAATGGGCCGAGACCGAGGCCAAGGCCCGCGCCGTGCTGCGCGCCGCCGAGCAGGTCCAGCACGGCCTGGACGAGCCCATCTGAGACGCCCGCCGCCCCCCATGACCGCCCTGGGCCGCGAATCGGCCCGCCTGGAGAAAAAAATGCTGTTGATGATCGACAACTACGACTCGTTTACCTACAACCTGGTCCAGTACTTCGGTGAACTGGGCGAGGACGTGCGCGTGGCGCGCAACGACCAGATCACCCTGGAAGAGATCGCCGCGCTCAACCCCGACCGCATCTGCGTGTCGCCCGGCCCGTGCTCGCCGGCCGAGGCCGGCATCTCGGTGCCCGTCATCCAGGCCTTCGCCGGCAAGAAGCCGATCCTGGGCGTGTGCCTGGGCCACCAGGCCATCGGCGCCGCCTACGGCGGCAACATCGTCCGCGCCCAGCAGATCATGCACGGCAAGACCGTGCGCATCTCGCATACCGGGACGGACATCTTCACCGGCCTGCCGACGCCGTACACTGTCATCCGCTACAACTCGCTGACCATCGACCCGGCGACGCTGCCCGAATGCCTGGCCGTGACCGCCACGGCGCCGGACGGCGACATCATGGGGGTGCGCCACAAGACGCTGCCCCTGTACGGAGTACAGTTCCACCCCGAATCCGTGCTCAGCGAACACGGCCACGCCCTGCTGCGCAATTTCCTGAACCTCGCCTAAGAAGGACGCACCGTGACGATCTCCCCCTCCGAAGCGCTGACGCGCTGTATCGAACACCGCGAAATTTTCCACGACGAAATGCTGCATCTGATGCGCATGCTGATGCGCGGCGAGATGTCGCCGCAGATCGCAAGCGCCCTGCTGATGGGCCTGCGCGTGAAAAAGGAAACGGTGGGTGAAATCACCGCGGCCGCGCAGGTCATGCGCGAATTCGCCACGCCGGTGGTCACGCCCAACCCCGAAGACCTGCTCGACATGTGCGGCACCGGCGGCGACGGCAGCCATACCTTCAACATTTCCACCACCGCCATGTTCGTGGCGGCGGCGGCCGGCGTGCCGATTGCCAAGCACGGCAACCGCAGCGCGTCCTCGTCGAGCGGCAGCGCCGACGTGCTGGAAGCGCTGGGCGCCAACCTGGTGCTGACGCCCGAGCAGGTGGCCGAGTGCATCCAGGCCACCGGCATCGGCTTCATGTTCGCGCCGGCGCATCACGGCGCCATGAAGAACGTGGCCGCGGTCCGCAAGGAGCTGGCCGTGCGCACCATCTTCAACATCCTCGGCCCGCTGACCAACCCGGCCGGCGCCGCCAACCAGTTGATGGGCGTGTTCCACCCCGACCTGGTGGGCATCCAGGTGCGCGTGCTGGAACGCCTGGGCTCGCGCCACGTGCTGGTGGTGCATGGCAAGGACGGCATGGACGAAGCGTCCCTGGGCGGCGCCACCCTGGTAGGCGAACTCAAGGACGGCAAGGTCAGCGAGTACGAGATCCACCCCGAGGACTACGGGCTATCCATGATGTCCAACCGCGGCATCAAGGTGTCCAATCGCGAACAATCGCGCGAGCTTGTCATAGAGGCGCTGGACAATGTCGAGGGCACCGCCCGCGACATCGTCGCGCTGAATGCGGGTCTCGCCATCTACGCCGGCAACAAAGCCGATTCCATTCCCGCAGCGTTAGCGCTAGCATTTGAACTGATTTCCACCGGCGCGGCGCGAGCCAAGCTGGAAGATTTCTGCGCATATACCCGGAAATTCCAGAAATGAACGATATTCTCGCGAAAATCCTCGCCGTCAAGGCCGAGGAAGTCGCCGCCGCACGCCAGATGCGCAGCGAAGCCGAAGTCCTGCGCGAAGCGCAGGCGCGCCAGGACGTGCGCGGTTTCGCCCAGGCCATCGAAGACAAGATCTCGCAGGGCAAGGCCGGCGTCATCGCCGAAATCAAGAAGGCCTCGCCGTCCAAGGGCGTGCTGCGCGAGACCTTTCAGCCCGCTGAAATCGCGTCCTCGTATGCCGTGCATGGCGCGGCCTGCCTGTCAGTGCTGACCGACGTGCAGTTCTTCCAGGGTTCGCACGACCACCTGCGCCAGGCGCGCGCCGCGTGCGCGCTGCCGGTGCTGCGCAAGGACTTCGTGATCGACCCGTACCAGATCATCTCGGCGCGCGCGATGGGCGCCGACTGCGTGCTGCTGATCGTGGCCGCGCTGGCCCCGGCGCAACTGCGCGAAATGGAGACGCTGGCGATGGAACTGGGCATGGACGTGCTGGTGGAAGTGCACGATGCCCAGGAACTGGATATCGCGCTGACGCTCAAGACGCCGCTGCTGGGCATCAACAACCGCAATCTGCGCACCTTCGAGACCAGCCTGCAGAACACGCTGGATCTGCTGCCGCGCATTCCCGCCGGCAAGCGCGTGGTGACCGAGAGCGGCATCCTGGCGCCCGAGGACGTGCGCCGCATGCGCGAGCACAAGGTCGATGCCTTCCTGGTGGGCGAGGCCTTCATGCGCGCCCCCGACCCCGGCGCCGAACTGGCCCGGCTGGTCGGCTGAAGCGGGATCAGCGCGGGCGCGCCAACCCCAATGCTGCGGCGCGCCGGTACAACGTACTGCGATGCACGCCCAGTGCGCGCGCCGCGGCGCTGACATTGCCCGCGTGCGCGGCCAACGAAGCCCGGATCGCATCGTCGGCCAGCGCCTGCAGGCTGGCCGCGGGGGGTGGGGACGGCGCCGCCGCCGCGCCGCCGATGTCGGCCGGCAGCATATCGCGTCCGACCACGCCCGACGCGCCCGCCAGCACGTGCAGGGTGCGCAGCACTGCCGCCAATTGGCGGTAGTTGCCGGGCCAGGCGTAGCGCACCAGGATTTCCTCGATCTCGGCCGGCAACACCGGCCCCGCGCCCTGCGCGGCCCACTGCGCGCGCAACAGTTCGCGCAGGTCGGCGCGCTCGCGCAGCGGCGCCAGTGTCACGGTGTATTCGGCGACACGGAAATACAGGTCGGCGCGCACTGGAGCGCCGTCCCCCTCGTGCGCCAACGGACGATGAGTGGCGCACACCAGCGTGAAATCCACCGGCACCGGCCGTGCCGCGCCCAGGGGCGACACTTCGCGCGACTGCAGCACCCGTAGCAGGCGCGATTGCAATGCCAGCGGCATGTCGCCGATCTCGTCCAGGAACAGCATGCCGCCGTGCGCCTGCCGCAGCAGGCCCTTGCTGCCCTGGCGGCGCGCGCCGGTAAAAGCGCCATCCTCGTAGCCGAACAATTCCGATTCGATCAGGGTCTCGGGCAGCGCCGCGCAATTGACCGCCACGAACGGGCCGCCGGCGCGGCGGCTGCGCGCATGCAGTTGCCGCGCGAACACTTCCTTGCCGGCGCCGGTTTCGCCTTGCAGCAGGATCGAAACGCCCGCGTCCGACAGATGCACCGCGCGCGCCAGCGCGCCCAAGGTGGCGGCATCGAAGCTGGCGGCATCGCCGCGCGCCAGCGGCAAGGGCAACGCCGACCGGGCCGGCAAGCGCGGCGCCACCGGCGGGCGAGACCGCGGCAGGCGCAAGCGCGCGTGGTAGATGGCGCCGCCACGCGTGTGCACGCGGCCGGCCGCGTCGGGCGCGTGCTCCAGGTCGCCATCGAACAAGTCCGCATAGCGGTACACGCCCAGCGCCGTGGCCGCCAGGCCGAAGGCTTGCATGGCGCGGCGGTTGGCCCCGACCAGCAGGTCGCCCTGGAAGGCCAGCAGCGCCTCGCCCGGCGTGCCCAGGCCGGAGCGGTCGGCATGCAGGCGCAGCACCGCGCACGGTTCATGCGCCGTGTCGAACAACTGGTGTTCGATCAGGTCGACGGCCGCGCGCACCCGCGCCAACACGTCGGGGCGCACCTCGCGCGCCGGACTGGACAAGTCCAGCACGCCCAGCATGCGGCCTTCGCTGTCGGTGATCGGCACCGCCGCGCAGGTCAGGATGCGGTTCGGCTCGAAGTAGTGTTCAGCGCCGTCGACGACGATGGGCCGCCCTTCCGCCAGCGCGGTGCCGATGGCATTGGTGCCAGCCGCCGCTTCGTCCCACGGGGCGCCGGGCATCAGCGCCACGCGCGAGGCGCGCTGCGCGAAATCGATATCACCGTCGCTGTCCAGCACCAGCCCCTGCGCATCGGACAGGATCACCAGCCCATCGCTGCCGCCGTCGCGGCGCAACTGCGCCATGGCCGGCTCCGACATCCGCCGCAAGGCTTCGTTGCGCTGGCGCGCCTCGCGCAATTCGATGGCGGTCATGGGTTCGGCGCGGCGGGCGCCGCGCATGTCGATCCCCAGGTCGGCGCAGCGTCGCCAGGAACGCAGGATCGGCTCGGCGACCAGGCCGCCGGGCACGACGCCCTGCTGGTTGAACAGCTGGCGCGCGTGCGTCAGCGATTGCCAACGGGATTGAGTGGCCATGCATGTCTCCTTGGACGGTGTTCTGCGACACCTGTTCCGCGACAGTGTCGCGAAACGCGACACCCTGAGGCGGCGCCAGACCGTTCACGCGCTTGCCGGCGCGTGGAAACCTACTTTCGCACGCGGCATGCGCGCTTGTCCAGCCGCGTCCCCCGACATGGCACGCGGTTTGCTTGATACGAAGCAGGCACCCGACTGCCGTTACACCGACTATACGGAGACAAGCATGGACATCGCGACCCGCGTCACCCCCGAATCCTATGGCACGCGCCTGGACCTCAGGACGCAGTACGACAACTTCATCGACGGCAAATGGCAGGCCCCCGCCGACGGCGAGTACTTCGACAACGTCACGCCGGTCACCGGCCAGGTGCTGACCCGCAACGCGCGCTCGAAAGAGCGCGACATCGAGCTGGCGCTGGACGCCGCGCATCGCGCCGCGCCCAAATGGGGTGCGACCCCGGCCGCCGAACGCGCGCAGATCCTGATGCGCATCGCCGACGTGATGGAAGCCAACCTCGAACGCCTGGCGACCGCCGAAACCTGGGACAACGGCAAGCCTATCCGCGAGGCCCGCGCCGCCGACATCCCGCTGGCCATCGACCACTTCCGCTACTTCGCCTCGTGCATCCGCAGCCAGGAAGGCGGGCTGTCCGAGATCGACCACGACACCGTGGCCTACCACTTCAACGAGCCGCTGGGCGTGGTCGGCCAGATCATCCCGTGGAACTTCCCCATCCTGATGGCCGCGTGGAAGCTGGCGCCGGCACTGGCGGCGGGCAACTGCGTGGTGCTCAAGCCGGCCGAGCAGACGCCGCTGGGCATCCTGCTGCTGATGGAACTGGTCGGCGACCTGCTGCCGCCGGGCGTGGTCAACGTGGTCACCGGCTTCGGCCTGGAATCGGGCAAACCGCTGGCCTCCAGCAAGCGCATCGCCAAGATCGCCTTCACCGGCGAAACCACCACCGGCCGCCTCATCATGCAGTACGCGTCGCAGAACATCATCCCGGTGACGCTGGAACTGGGCGGCAAGTCGCCCAACATCTTCTTTGCCGACGTGGCGGCGCAGGACGACGACTTCCTCGACAAGGCCATCGAAGGCTTCGTCATGTTCGCGCTGAACCAGGGCGAGGTCTGCACCTGCCCCAGCCGCGCGCTGATCCAGGAATCGCTCTACGACAGGTTCATGGAACGCGCGCTCAAGCGCGTGGCCGAGATCAAGCAGGGCAACCCGCTAGATGGCGACACCATGCTGGGCGCGCAGGCCTCCACCGAGCAACTGGAAAAGATCCTGTCGTACCTGGACATCGGCAAGCAGGAAGGCGCGGCGGTGCTGGCCGGCGGCGCGCGCGCGCAGTTGCCGGGCGCGCTGGAAGGCGGCTACTACGTGCAGCCCACCGTCTTCAAGGGGCACAACAAGATGCGCGTGTTCCAGGAAGAGATCTTCGGGCCGGTGGTGGCGGTGACCACCTTCAAGGACGCCGACGATGCCCTGGCGCTGGCCAACGACACGCTCTACGGCCTGGGCGCGGGCGTGTGGTCGCGCGATGCCAACACGTGCTATCGCATGGGCCGCGCCATCAAGGCCGGACGGGTCTGGACCAACTGCTACCACGCCTATCCCGCGCACGCGGCATTCGGCGGCTACAAGCAGTCGGGCATCGGCCGCGAGAACCACAAGATGATGCTCAACCACTACCAGCAAACCAAGAACCTGCTGGTGAGCTACTCGCCCAAGAAGCTGGGTTTCTTCTGACCCACGGGCGACGCCCGCCGGTACGTATCGGATCGCCCCATGGCGGGCCGGCCCGCGACGGACCGGCCCGGCGTCGCGGGAGTTGCATCATGCCAGGACCCACCCCGCGCGTGGTCGCCACCGACGCGGCGCGCGCCTTGATCGAGACCCTGCGCGCCAAGCACGGCCCGCTGATGTTCCACCAGTCGGGCGGTTGCTGCGACGGCAGTTCGCCCATGTGTTACGCACAGGGCGAATTCATGGTCGGCGGCTCGGACGTGCTGCTGGGCGAACTGGAGGGCTGCCCGTTCTACATGGGCGAGGACCAGTTTGCCTACTGGGAACACACCCAGCTCATCATCGACGCCGTGCCAGGGCGCGGCGGCGCGTTCTCGCTGGACAGCGCCGAAGGCAAGCGCTTCCTGCTGCGCTCGCGGCTGTACACGGACGAGGAATGGGCCGGCGTGGCTCCGGTCACGCGCGGTTGAACGCAAGCCCCGGGGCCGCCCGGCGGGCGTGGCGCGTCAGGAACTCCGCGGCCCGCCGCCCTTGCCGGTAGGCGCGGTGCCACAGGCCTCCTGTTGTTGCCACTGGAACGACACACGGCGGATGCGCGCGGCGCGGAATTGCGTGAACGAACGGCCACCCGGCATGGGTGCGCCGCGTAGCGGACTGCTGGTGTTTTTCATTGCGGGAAAAAACGTTGCCGAAAAAAAGCTGCGGGTTGCCTTGCAATGCCCCTCGGGGCGGCGATGAGGTGACGGGTGAGCGAGGCCGCGGGCGTCAGTCCGCCGCGGCGGCCCAGGCGCCCACGGGTGCGCGGCGGGTCCATTCGAGCGCGTCCTCGAGGCGGTCATTGCCCCAGAACATTTCGCCGTCGACGAAGAAGGTCGGGGCGCCGAACAGGCCCAGATGGCGGGCCTGATCCACTTGGCGGCGCAGCGCCTCCTTGGCCGCCTCGGACTTGCCACGCGCGATCAGCGCATCGGCATCGAGCGACAGGTCGGTCAACAGCGTATGCACCACGTCCTCGGCCTGGATATCCTGGTCGTGCTGGAAATTGGCTCGGAACACGGCCAGGCAGAAATCGCGGCCCCAGGGTTCGTCCTGGCCCAGCAGCGCGATGCGGGCGGGCAGCACGCTCATGCGTGGGAACAGGCGCGGACGGTGGTAAGGCACGCCGTACTTTTCGGCCAGCCGGGCGATGTCGCGCATCATGTAGGCGCCCTTGCCGGGAAACAGCCGGAATGGCGTGTCGTTCCAGCCCTGGGCCTGGAAGATCGGCCCCAGCAGGAACGGCCGCAGGTCGACCCGCACCTCGGCCTGCTCGGCCAGGGCCCCGATGCGCTCGATCGCCAGATAGCTGTAGGGACTGGCGAAATCGAACCACATCTCAAGGCGAGGCATGGCGGGCAGTGGCGCATTCATGGCAAAAGCTCCAACGATGGGGAAACCCTGGGCATCAGGGCGACCTGCGCTTCCGGCAGGCCGCTGAGGACGACGTCGCGATTGCTGGCCACGATGATGGACTCGCCGGCTTGCAGCACGCTGTCGTCGCGGCGCCGGTACTCGGACATCCAGACCGTGCCGGCATGGCAGACGATGCGAACCCCCGAGGCGCGCCTGAGCAGCATAGTCGAACCCTGGGCCAAACGGAATGACGTTCCCACAGTGCAACATAACCGGATCATGGCGCATCCCCCCGCCGCAAATGGCGGCCATCATGGCGGGCGCAGCCGGCTGATCACCGCTTCACCCGTCGTCCAGGTCATATTGGACGCCGCAGGCGTTATATTGCACAAGCGACATTTCCGCCGCATACGCATGAGTTTTACGAATGCCATATCCCCTCGCCAAACTCCCCCCGCTTGATCTGGTGCGCGGCTTCGTTGCCGTCGGCCGCCGCATGAGCATTACGTTGGCAGCGCAGGACCTGCACGTGACGCAGTCGGCGGTCAGCCGGCAGATCCGGGCGCTGGAGGCCCATCTGGGCGTGGCGCTGCTGGTGCGGGGTTTTCGCAGCGTCTCGTTCACCGCCGAGGGCGCGCAACTGTTCCGCATGGCCGACACCTGGCTGAGCCAACTGGGCGACCTGACCGAGCAGTTGCGCGCCCCGGAACGCCGCACGCCAGTCACCGTCACCACGACCATCGGCGTAGCCTCGCTCTGGCTGCTGCCGCGGCTGGGCGACTTCCAGGCCGCCTATCCGCATATCGACGTGCGCGTGGCGGCCGACAACCGGGTCATCGACATCGACCGCGAAAGCGTCGACATCGCCATCCGCTACAGCCTGCGCGACACGGTGCCGGACGGCGCCGTCTGGCTGTTCGGCGAATCGGTGGTGCCCGTGGCCCACCCCTCGCTCCAGGCACGCGCCCTGGACGCGCGCGAACTACAGCGCCACGTGCTGCTCGAATTCGACGATCCCACCCGGCCCTGGCTGCAATGGTCGGAATGGCTCAATGCGCGCGGCCTGGGCCGGTTGCGGCCCAAGGGCATGCTGCGCTTCAACCAGTACGACCAGATCGTGCACGCGGCGCTGGCCGGCCACGGCATCGCGCTGGGGCGGCTGGCGCTGATCGCGCCGATGCTGGCGGATCGACGGCTGACCACGGTGGGCGGACAAGCGGCCGACGCCACCGAGCACGCCTACTGGCTGGTGCGCAACGCCCGCCGCAGCACGCCCGATGCCGAGATCGTGACGCGCTGGCTGGTGCAGCAAGCCGCGACCACGGCGCACCTGCTGACACCGGAATCGGACCGATAAATTCCGGTCTTCGCCCACGCGCCAGCATTGTCGGACCGATAGACCCGGGCGACCCCTGGGCGGCACGCTACAAGTTCTATACAAACCTTCATAGATTCGCGACTCCCCTGCGGTAGATTGCGCCCTGCGTAGCCCGCACGGATCCGAGCCCCCCTGCGAATGAACCCCGCGCCCACCGCCCCAACACGGTGGGCGCGGGTCCGTTGCCGCTGTTTATTACCGCGGCATCCCCCGTCTTTTCTCTTCATGGCGCAGATGAAGCCCTTCCGTTCCACCGACGCCTGGCAAACCTGGTTTCTCAATTTCCAGCGTTCCTTCCTGATCCTGCTGGCGCCATGGCTGGTGTCGGTACTGGCGCAAGGCGCTGGCCGCGCCTACCTGCTGGCCGCGTATGCCCCGCCAGGCGCCTACGCGGCGCTGTCGCAGGACATCAACCGAACGCTGGTGGTCGGCCTGCTGTTCGACATCAAGGTCGCGGCGATCGCGTTCGCGGCGCCACTGTTGATTGCCCTGTTGCTGGCGGCGCGGCCCGCGGCGCAGGCCCTGTGGCTGCGCTGCCTGCCAGGCCTGGGCGCCGTGCTGGCGACCTTGTTCGCCGCCAGCACGGTGGTCAGCGTGTACTACTTCGCCACGTTTTCGCGCTCGATCGACATCTTCGTGTTCGGCCTGATGGACGACGATACCCAGGCCATCCTGCTGACACTGTGGCACGGCTATCCAGTGCTGCGCACCCTGGCGCTGCTGGCGGCCATGCTGGGCGCCACCTACTGGCTGGTGCGCCGCTGGGGTGTCGGGGTCCTGCGCGCGCGGCTGGCACGACGCGGCCTGGCTCGCAGCGCGGCGCGGCTGGCGCTGATCCTGGGCGCCACGGTGCTGGCCTGCCGGGGATCGATCGGCACCTTCCCGCTCAACAAGGATGACGCCGGCATCTCGTCGCTACGCCTGCTCAACGACATTGCGCCCAATGGCATTTCGGCGTTCTTCTGGGCATTGTCCGAGCGCGGCAACGACAAACGCTTCATCCCGGTCAGCGATGAGCAGGGCGCGCAGTTGTACCAACGCTTCCTGGGCCATCCCGACCACGGCCTGCGGCCCTTCATGGCCAGCACCGGCGCCAACCCGCAAGCCCGCGACCATCCGCCCCACGTGGTGCTGCAGGTGATGGAAAGCATGGGACATCACATGGCCACGTACGACATTCCCGGCCGCGACCTGCTCGGCGCGCTGCGGCCGCATTGGCGCCAGGACTGGCGCTTCGACCGCTTCCTGTCCGAGGGCAACGGCACCATCGATTCGCTCAGCCGCCTGCTGGTGCGCAGTCCGGTGCCGGCCATCAGCCAATCGTCGGCGGCCCACGCCGACTTCGCCAGCAATGCCTTCACGCCCTTCCTGGCACGCGGCTACCGGGTGGTGTTCGTCACCTCGGGCGCGGCCACCTGGCGCAACCTGGGGCGCTTCGCCAGCCATCTGGGCGCGCACGAATTCGCCGACCAACTGACCTTGAAGCGGCGCTATCCCGAAGCCCGGCAGGGCGCCTGGGGCGTGCCGGACGAATACATGTTCCGCTATATCGCCGAGCGGTTGGCGCGGGCCGACCGCGACGGCGAATCGCTGTTCATCATGGCCCTGTCCACGACCCACCATCCTCCGTTCCTGGTACCCGAGGGCGGCCTGCGCGGCGGGCTGGACCTGGGCGACATCGAGCGGCTGCCTTACTACGCCCACTGGTCCGGCCTGGAGGATGCCTTCGACACCTTGCGCTATGCCAATGACCAACTGGGCCGCTTCCTGACCGGATTGAAAAGCTCGGCCCAGGGGGCGCACACCATCGTCGCCGTCACCGGCGATCACAATATCCTGGGCGTCGACTATGCACTGGATACCGATGCGGTGCTGGCGCACGCCGTGCCGTTCTACTTGTATGTGCCGGCCGACTACCGCGGGCAGTCGACCTACGATCCGTCGCGCCCGGGCAGCCACAAGGACATCCTGCCGACGCTGTATCACCTGAGCCTGCCGGACACGCCTTATTTCCGCAGCGGCTGCGACCTGCTGGCCGCGCGGCCCGAGACGCAATGGTGCTTTGGCTTCAACAATCCGGGCCTGCTGATCACCCGCGACGGCGCCTACCGCAGCGACCGGCCGGGACGCATCCTGCCGTGGGCCGCGCCCACCGGCCTGGCATTGTCCGCCGAACGGGCCGCCACGTCGGCCCAGGCGGCCGAACAGGCCCGGCTGGACGCCTACGGCCCCTTACTGCAATGGCAGATCAATTACCAGGTGCAGCACCAGCCATCATTGCGGTCGGCCTGGCCCTGAAGCGGCCGGCCGCAAGAATCGGCACCGTACAACGCACTAGTCGACGCGCACCAGCGCCTGGCCCGCGCGCATCTCGCCAACGACCGCGGAGTCGGCGAAGCCCTGCTGGCGGAACAGATCCAGCACCGCCTGCGCCGCGTCGGGCGCGCAGGCCACCAATAGCCCTCCGGAGGTTTGCGGATCGGTCAGCAGGGCACGCTCGGTCTCGGTAACGTCCGCGCCCAGCCGGATCGATGCGCCGTACGAGGCCCAGTTGCGGCCGGAAGCGCCCGTGATCACGCCGTCGGCGGCGAACGCCCGCACGCCCGGCAGCCACGGCAGCGCCTCACGCCGCAACTGGGCAGTCAGCCCCGCGCCCCGCGCCATTTCCAGCGCATGGCCCAGCAGGCCGAAACCGGTGACGTCGGTAATGGCGTGCACGCCATCCATCGCCGCCAGCGCCGCGCCGGGGCGGTTCAGGCGGGTGGTGGTGTCGATCATCACGCGGTAGCCGTCCGCGTCCAGCCGGTTCTTCTTCAAGGCCGCCGACAGGATGCCCACCCCCAGCCCCTTGCCCAGCACCAGCACATCGCCCGCGCGCGCGTCCGCATTGCGTTTGATGCGGTCCGGATGCGCCAGCCCCATCGCCGCCAGGCCATAGATCGGCTCTACCGAATCGATGCTGTGTCCGCCCGCGACGGGAATGCCGGCGTCACGGCAGACCGACTCGCCGCCGCGCAGGATATCGGCGATGACCGCGTGCGGCAGCACGTTGATCGGCATGCCGACAATCGCCAGCGCCATGATCGGCGTGCCGCCCATGGCGTACACGTCCGACAGCGCATTGGTGGCGGCGATACGGCCGAAATCGTAGGGATCGTCGACGATCGGCATGAAGAAGTCGGTGGTCGCGATCAGCGCCTGCTCGTCGTTGAGCCGGTAGACGGCGGCATCGTCGGCCGTTTCGGTACCCACCAGCAGGCCGGGATAGCCGGTTGCCGGCATGCTGCGCGCCAGCAATTGCGACAGCACGCCCGGCGCGATCTTGCAGCCGCAGCCGCCGCCATGCGATAACGAAGTCAAGCGCGGCACCGCCGCGGACGCTGCATCCTGGGTCATGTCGGTCTCTCCGTAGGTGATGGGAAAAGGATAGCACCGCGCCCCCAAATGGCCCTATGATGAGCCAAGCAGCAGGCAGCAACGGACGGCCGCCCGCCCCCGGGCGCACCGACAGCCACCATTCACCGTGCGTGAGGGCTATATGGATCGCCGACACTTTCTCCGTTTCTCGGGCGCCCTGTGCGCCACCCAAGCGGCCTTGCCCCTGGCCGCGCGCGCCGCGCAGGCGCCCGTCGACGCCGGCTGGCGTACCTTCGAATTGACTACCCTGGTCCGCCTCCAGGACCCCGGCGCCCAGGCGCGCATCTGGATTCCCGTGCCCTATGCCACCGACACCGACTACCAGCGCGGCGTGCAGAGCGCCTGGCTGGTCAGCGGTGGGGGCGCCGCGCAGTTGGTGCAGGCGCCCGGCTACGACGTGCGGATGCTGGCCGTGCAATGGCCCAACGCCCAGGCCCCACGCGAGGTCAAAGTCACCAGCCGCTTCCAGACCCGCAACCGGCGCGTCGACCTGACCCAGCCGCCTCCCGGCGCGCCGCGCGAAAGCGCCGCCACCTTGAGCGAATTCCTCAAGCCCACCGCCTTGCTGCCCACCGACGGCATCGTCAAGAGCACCGCCGACCGCATCACCGCAGGCCACCAGGACACCCTGGCGCGCGCCCGCGCCCTGTATGACTGGGTAGTCGCCAACACCTGCCGCACCGCCGCCACCCGCGGCTGTGGCACTGGCGACGTGCGCTACATGCTCACCGCCAACGACCTGAACGGCAAATGCGCCGACATCAACGCGCTGTTCGTCGCCCTCGCTCCCGCCGCCGGCATCCCCGCCCGCGATGCCTACGGTCTGCGCGTGGCCGACTCGCAGCTCGGCTTCAAGAGCCTGGGCAAGGCCGGCGACGTCACGAAGGCGCAGCATTGCCGCGCCGAGTTCTACGCCGACGGCTACGGCTGGATACCGGTCGACCCTGCCGACGTGCGCAAGGTCATGCTGGAAGAGCCGCCCGGCGACCTGCCCGCCACCGACGCCCGCGTGCGCGCGGCCCGCGTCATGCTGTTCGGCGCCTGGGAAATGAACTGGGTGGCCTACAACCACGGCCACGACGTCGCCCTGCCCGGCACCGCCCACGGTCCCATCCCGTTCCTGATGTACCCCAATGGCGAAACCGCCGATGGCCGCCTCGACAGCCTCGACCCCGATCGCTTCCGCTACACCCTGACCGCGCGCCAGCTATCGACCTGACCCGGCGCCGCCCCCATGGCCAGCCGCCGCCTCGTCTTGCAAGCCGCGCTGTCGCTGGCGGCGGTGCCCGCCTGGGCTCGCGCCGCCGCCAGTGACAGCGCCCTCAAGGCCGCCACCGGCCCCGACTGGGCGCCCTGGACCGCCCCCACCCCGCCGCTGGCGCTGCCCGACCTGTCGGGCAGCGAACAGAAACTCGCCGCCTGGCGCGGCCACGTGGTCATCGTCAACTTCTGGGCCTCCTGGTGCGACCCTTGCCGCGACGAAATCCCCCTCATGTCCGCCATGGCCAGGCGCCACCGTGAAGAGGGCCTGCGCCTGGTCGCCGTCAACGTCGGCGAGGCCCTCGGCAGGATCACTACCTTCCTGGCCAAATGGCCTGTCGCCGGCACCGTGCTGCACGACCGCAACAGCACCGTCTCCAGGAAATGGGACGCCGTCGGCCTGCCCGCCAACTACCTGGTCGACCGTGGCGGCAGCGTCCGCCACTGGCACCTCGGCGCGCTGGACTGGAACGCCGAGAACATCGGCAGCGTCGTCACCCGGATGCTGCGCGCCTAGGCAAGGGCTACCGGCTGGCGGCCGCATCCGTAGCGACGGCACTTTCGACCCGCGCCATCCGTCGCAGGCGCCAATACGCTTTGAGCAGGCGTCGAAGGTCGGAGACCCCGCGCGCGTGGCGCACCAGGCGTGGCCAGGCGCGAAGATCGAGAATGGCGCGCGCGAGGCGGGCCCGCACCTGGGGATTCTCCACGTCCTTGCGAAGCAGATTCACAAAGCACAGCAGTTCATGCAGCACGTGGCGGGCGATCGAGATGCGCGTCCTGCGGCTGAGCTCTCGCCTTGATGAGACGGCAAGCAGCGTGCCGATGATATGGACGTAGCTGATGCCGCGCCACTGGCGGACCTGGGGCGAAGGCGAGCGCGTGACCGAATCAGGGTTGCGGCGATAGCCGTAGACGGGCTCGGGCGCGAAGCCCATACGCTCGGCCACCAGGGCGAGATCGGTGGTCCAGAGAATGTCTTCGTGGAATATCGTGGGGTTGAACGCCAGCCCGTGGCGGGCGACGAGTTCACGCCTGACCAGTTGCAGGCAGACGTAGTGCGGCCATTCGCCGACGCCGACGCAATGGGCGATCCAATCCTGGCCGGCCATCGTCCGGGCGACGGGCTGATGTGTCAGGACGGGAGGACGAGGAGCGGGAGGCGGCGCATCGGTGAACCGATACGCGTTTCCGATCAGTACATCCAGATCCTGCGAGACGGCCTGCTCGCACCACCCCGCGAGCGCCGCCGCAGGCAGCAGGTCATCGGCGTCGGCGAAGGCGACCCATTTGCCGCGCGCGGCCTGCAATCCCGCGTTCCTTGCAGCGCCCAGCCCAAGATGGGCCTGCCTGATGATGCGAAGGCGCGCGTCCTTGGCGGCGCGGGCCTGCATGATCGCCATGCCGCCATCGGAGGAACCGTCATCGACCGCGATCACCTCCATGCTCATCGCGGCATCGGCCAGCAGCGCATCCAGTTGGTCGGCAAGATACCGCTCGCAGTTGTAGACGGGGATGATCAGGCTGATCTGTGGCGCTATGGGGTCGACGTGGTTCATATCCGGTGATGCGTAGGCGCTTGAATCCTCGCGCCTTGAACCGGAAGTCTTGCCATTGGTCTTCGATATGGGGTCCTTCGTCCAACAGGCGCGGGTGGATCGGTAAACTACGCCCGATTACGAGCCCAGAGGGACAAGACTCATCAATACAAGACCAGTCCGTCTGCTTTTGGCCGGACGGCCATCGCCGGAAAGCGTGGCGGAAGGCAGCAGGAGTCGAACCTACCTGGGAACGTCTGACGCCCCCAACCGGGTTTGAAGCCCGGCCGTGCCACCGGGCACGGATGCCTTCCGCAGACCGGCCTATGATACTGCCTGGACCGCCTCCAGGTACGCGCTATCGGCCCGCAACACGTGCGTATCCCGCACCCGCCGCGTCACCCCCGCCCGATCGAAGAATTCCAGGATCTGGATCGCACGCTTGCGTCCCAGCCCCGTCGCATCCCGGAAGGCCGCCGCGTTCAGCCCGCCGGGCCGTCCCGCCAGTTCGAGCGCCAGCGCCACCAGTTCGGCCACCCGTTCGCGGTGATAGAACAGATCTTTCACCACCTGCGCCACGTCACCGCGCCGCAGCAACTTGCGCAGCACCTGCCGCACCCGCTCCTCGGGCTCGCCCTGCGCGCGCGCCAGATCGCGCACCCAGGGAGGATCGTAGGCGCCCGCGGCCAGCAGCGGCAGCAGGCGTTGCGCCAACTGCGCCTCGGCCTCGGCCAGCGCCGCGGTGTGGCCCGGCAGATGCAGCCACGGCCCATTGCGCGCCACCCGGCCGCGCTGTTGCAGATCGTCCAGCAGACCCAGCCACAGCGCCTCCGGAGCCGCCGGCAAAGCCATCCGGCGCAGGCGCGAGCCGTCCGGCCCCGGCTCGTCCGGCGCCCCTTGGTGGAAGGTTGCCAGCGCCTGCTCCACTTGCGCCCGCAGCGCTTCCCAGTGCGCCTCCTGGATCAGCGTGCGTACGCCTTGCGGCGTCCTCGGCTCGATCCAGGTCGCCCCGTTCGGCGCCGCCAGGTCGCGCACCGGCCTGCCGGTCAAGCGTTGCAGCGCCGTCTCGCCCAGCCCCAGGGCGGCCTGCGCCAGCAGCGGTTGCAACCCGCCGCCGTCCAGCATGTCCGCCACGCCTTGCAGCCACTGCATCCGCGCCGGCGCGCGGCGCTTGCGGTCCGGCGCATTCGGGTCGAGCACCCGGCCCCCGCCCACGGTGCGCGTAGCCTGCGCGTTGCGCACGATGTAGCGATCGCCCGGCATCGCGCACACGGGCTCGTCGAACACCAGTTGCGCCCAGCCCGACTGCCCCGGCGCCAACGCATCGGCGGACAACGGCACTACGTGCGCCACATGCCGCGCCGCGCCCAGATGCACATGCAGCGGTGTCCAGGCGCGCAGCGGCGCGTCGGCCGACGGCAGCAACGCCAGCGCCACGTCGACATGGCGCGATGGCAGGAAACAGCGGGCGTCCGCGATCCAATCGCCGCGCGCGATGGCGTCCTTGTCGATGCCCGCCAGGTTCAACGCGCACCGCTGCCCGGCCATGCCGGTTTCGCAGGGCTGGTTCTGCGCGTGGACGCTGCGCACCCGCACCCGCGTGCCCGCCGGCATCAGGCGCAGGTCGGCATCCTCGTCGCCCGCGCGGACGCGTCCGCCATGCGCCGTGCCGGTCACCACCGTGCCGTGTCCGGCCAGCGTGAACACGCGATCCACCGCCAGGCGGAACAGGCCCGCGCCATCGCGCGCGCCCAGCGCCTGCGCGGCGTCTTCCAGGTGTCGCTTGAGCCGCGCCACGCCGGCATCGTCGGGACGCGCCGCGCACACCTCGAACACCGGGGCGCCCTGCAGGAAGGTGCCGGCCGCCAGCGCCGCGATCTCGGCCCGCACCGCCGCCAACCGCTCCGCGCCGGCGCGGTCGGTCTTGGTCAGCGCCACCGCGCCACGCGCAACGCCCAGCAGCGACAGGATCGCCAGGTGTTCGCGGGTCTGCGGCATGACGCCATCGTCGGCCGCCACCACCAGCAGGCCGAAGTCGATGCCGCTGGCGCCAGCGGCCATGGTGTGCACCAGCTTCTCGTGGCCCGGCACGTCGATGAAGCCCAGCACGTCGCCGTTGGACAGCGGCGTGTAGGCGTAGCCCAGCTCGATGGAAATGCCGCGTGCCTTCTCTTCCTTGAGGCGGTCGGTATCGACGCCCGTCAGCGCCCGCACCAGCGTGGTCTTGCCATGGTCGATATGGCCGGCGGTGCCGACGATCATGCCTGTGACCCCGCCAATTGCGCTGCGAAGGCGTCTTCGTCGCGCGCCTCCAGGCAGCGCAGGTCCAGCCACAGCGCATCGTCGGCGATGCGGCCGATCACCGGCACCGGCAACTGGCGCAAGCGGGTCTCCAGGCGGTCCAGGTGACGCCCGGGGCGGCCCTTGCCGCGATGGCGCACCGCCAGCCCATAGCTGGGTAGCTGGTCCACCGGCAGCGCCCCGCTGCCGATCTGGCTGAACATCGGCACCGCCTCGACTTCGTAGTCCGCGCCCACGGCGTGCGCCAGCACGCCGCGCAAGCGCTCGGCCTGCGGCTGGATCTCGCGCTGCGGCCGCGTCAACAGGCGCAGCGTGGTCAGGCGCTGCGCCAGGAATTCCGGCGCGCGATAAAGCTGCAACACCGGCTCGAGCGCGGCCAGCGTCAGCTTGCCCACGCGCAGGGCGCGCTTGAGCGGGTTCTTCTTGATCTTGCGGATCAGGTCGGCGCGGCCGACCAGCAGGCCAGCCTGCGGGCCGCCCAGCAGCTTGTCTCCGCTGAAGGTCACCAGGTCGGCGCCGGCGGCGATGGTTTCGCGCACCGTGTCCTCGCGCGGCAGGCCGAACCGGGTCAGGTCCACCAGCGTGCCGCTGCCCAGGTCCACCGTGGCCGGCAGGCCGCGCGCATGCGCCAGCGCCGCCACCTCGGCCACGCCGACGCTCTTGGTGAAGCCGGTGACGGCGTAGTTGCTGCAATGCACCTTCATCAGCATCGCGGTGCGCGGGCCGATGGCGTTTTCGTAGTCGGCAGCGTGGGTGCGATTGGTGGTGCCGACCTCGACCAGTTTGGCGCCGGCGCGCTTCATGATGTCCGGGATGCGGAAGGCGCCGCCGATCTCGACCAGTTCGCCGCGCGACACCACCACCTCGCGGCGGTCGCCCAGCGCGTTCAGCATCAACAGCACGGCTGCCGCGTTGTTGTTGACCACCGTGGCGGCCTCGGCCCCGGTCAGCTCGCACAGCAGGTCGTCGATCAGGTCGTCGCGGTCGCCGCGGCCGCCGCTGTCCAGGTCGAATTCCAGGTTGGCCGGCGTGGTCAATGCGCGCAGCACCGAGGCCACCGCCTCGTCGGGCAGCAGCGCCCGCCCCAGATTGGTGTGCAGCACGGTTCCGGTCAGGTTGTAGACGGCGCGCAGGCGCGGCGCATTGGCGCGCGCCAACGCGGTGTCGACGGCTGCCGCCACGCTGCCGTCGGCCAGTTCAGCGCGCGGCAATTCCCCCGCCACGGCGCGTTGCCGCAAGGCGTCCAGGTGCTGGCGCAAGGCCACCACCACCTGGGTGCGGCCATGGGCCTGCAGCGCCGCGGCCAGGGCCGGCGCGTTCAGCAACCGGTCGAGCGCGGGAATCTCGGCGGCGGCGGCGAACCCGGTCATGTTCATTCCTCCTCGGCGCCGTGCCACAGCAGCGGGTTGCCGCTGGCGCGCGAATAGCCGGCCTCGCCCACCAGCACATCCAGCATCAGGCTGGCCAGATCGTCGGCCACCGGCTCGACGTTCAGGTCCTTGTCCTGGTAGAAGATCTTGCGATAGGTGTGGCAATGGTCGCAGGTTTCGGCCTTGATGGCCGGCGAGCGGCCCTCGATGGCCTGGTAAGCCACGGATTCGACGTCCTCGCAGTGCGAGCACTTGACGCGCACCATGTGCCATTGCGTCGCGCACAGGCTGCAGCACAAGTAGCGGTAGCCCTCGAATTGGCCGCCCACGCGCACCACGCTGGCCACCGGCAGGCTGGCGCACACCGGGCAGACGCCGAAGGGCGAGGCCACCGGCAATTGCCTTTCGTCGAAGCGGCTGGCCAGGTCGGTCCAGTAGACCTGCAGCGCGGCCATGACGAAGGGCGCGGCGGCGCCATCGACGCCGCGATGCTGCTCAGACAACAGCGCCTCGGCCAGGTCCTCCAGCGATTCGGTATCTTCATCCAGCGCGCGGCGCAGCGCCTCGCATACGTCCAGCGCCTCGGCCGGCACGTCCTGGCCGCCGGCCACGTCGTCGACCAGCCGGCGCAGGATGTCGCGCCACAGCGCGGTGCGCGGCCAGCCCACCGCCTGCAACGGCGGCATGCCATGGGCCTGCGCCAGCGCGATGCGGTCTTCCGATGCCGGCGGCGCGGCGCAGTCGCCCAGCGCCCGCTGCTGCGCATCGACCAGCCGCGCCATCAGCAGCAGGTAATCGGCCACCGGGCTGTCCACGGCCAATTGCCGCAAGCGCGCGGCGCGCGTCGCGAAAACCGAGTCGCGCGCCGGCAACTGGACGCGAGGAATGCTGTTGTGATCGAGCGCCTCGATCTCGCCACGCGGAAGAATTCGCTGCAATTGCGTCTCCAGATAAACGAACACGGCTGCCGCCCCATGAAGGGAAGACAGCCGTGCGGTGGGATCGAGCGGAGCCGGCCCGGCGCGGGCGCCATCACAAGGTGGCGCCCGCCGCGCGAGGCCCGCCTACTTCGTCGTGGACTGCTTGCCGATTTGTTCCCGGAACCAGGCGCGGTGGTGCTTCCACGCCCAGCCCGCGGTCACGTAGCCACGCAGCATCGCCGTCAGCGAGCCCTTGACCCAGATCGCCGCATAAATATGCACAATGATCGCGCAAATCAGCACCAATGCACAAACGGCATGCAGCACCGAGGCGGCGCGCACCACCCAGATCGGGAAGTAGAAGGCGAAGAACTCGCGCCAGATCACGATGCCGCTGGCGAACAGCCCCAGCATGCACAGGATCAGCACGTAGAACAGCAGCTTCTGGCCAGCGTTGTACTTGCCGACCTCGGGCAGCTTGTCCTCGCGGTTCTCGACCACGTCGTCGAGCTGGCGCAGCCACTGGCGGTCGGCCCTGGTCATCAGGTTGTGGCGCCACATGTGGCCGGCGAACACCACGAAGCAGAAAAACATCACCAGCCCGATGAACGGATGCAGGATGCGAGTCCAGGGACCGCCGCCGAACAGGTTGGTGAGCCAGAACATCGATGGGTGGAACAGGGCCAGTCCGGATAGCGCCAGCAGGATGAACGTGAGGGCGATGATCCAATGGTTGGTGCGCTCGCCGGGAGTGTAGCGCTTGATCCGGCGGTGATGGCGGTCGTCACTCATGGCGGATCTCCTCTTCGGCACGACGTTCGTCTTCCTCGTCGACCTCGTTGCGGCCGACGCGGGCGTAGTGGAAGAAGCCGGCCAGCGCCGTCAGCGCCATGGCGGCCACGCCCAACGGCTTGGCGATGCCCTTCCACAGCGAGACCATCGGGCTGATCTGCGGGTCCTTCGGCAGCCCGTGGTACAGCGCGGGCTGGTCGGCGTGATGCAACACGTACATCACGTGGGTGCCGCCCACGCCCTGCGGGTCATACAGGCCGGCCTGCTCGAAACCGCGCGACTTCAGGTCCTCGATGCGTTCGGCGGCGTGCTGTTTCATGTCGTCCTTGGTGCCGAACACGATGGCGCCGGTGGGGCAGGCCTTGACGCAGGCCGGCTCCTGGCCGACGGCCACGCGGTCGGAACACAGGGTGCACTTGTACGCCTTGTGGTCCTTCTTGCTGATGCGCGGCACGTTGAACGGGCAGCCGGTGATGCAGTAGCCGCAACCGATGCAGTTCTCTTCGTGGAAATCGACGATGCCGTTGTTGTACTGGATGATGGCGCCCGGCGACGGACAGGCCTTCAGGCAGCCCGGATCCTCGCAGTGCATGCAGCCGTCCTTGCGGATCAGCCACTCCAGGTCGCCGCGCGGATTCTCGTACTCTGAGAAGCGCATGACGGTCCAGGAATGCTCGGTCAGGTCGGCCGGGTTGTCGTAGACGCCGACGTTGGTGCCGATCTCGTCGCGCAGGTCGTTCCACTCCATGCACGCGCTCTGGCAGGCCTTGCAGCCGATGCACTTGGAGACGTCGATCAGCTTGGCCACGGACCCGGTGACGGGTTCGCGCACGCCCGGCGGCGGCGTGGTGGTGGCGGAGCGCCGTTTGATGTCGAGGGATTGCATGGACATGAGCGCTCTCCTAGATCTTCTCGACCTGCACCAGGAACGACTTGAATTCCGGTGTCTGCGAATTGCCGTCGCCCACGAATGGGGTCAGGGTGTTGGCCAGGAAGCCTGGTTTTGCAATGCCGACGAAGCCCCAGTGGATCGGAATGCCCACGTGGTAGACGGTCTTGCCCTCGATGGTCAGCGGCCGCAGGCGCTTGGTGACCAGCGCCACCGCCTTGATGTAGCCGCGATTGGACGACACCTTCACCCGCGAACCATTGGCGATGCCCAGCTCCTTGGCCATGGCCTCGCTGATCTCGACGAACTGCTCGGGTTGCAGGATCGCGTTGATGCGGACGTTCTTGGTCCAGTAATGGAAATGCTCGGTCAGGCGGTAGGTGGTGGCCACGTAGGGAAACTTGTCCACCGTGCCCATCGCCGCCAGGTCGTGCTTGAACACGCGCGCCGCGGGGTTGTTGGTGACGCCCTTGGCCTGCGGATACAGCGGGTTGTAGCCCAGCGGCGTCTCGAACGGCTCGTAGTGTTCCGGGAACGGCCCTTCGGCCATGCCGGCGCGCGCGAAGAAGCGCGCCACGCCCTCGGGGTTCATGATGAACGGCCCCATGCCGCCGTCGGGGTTTTCATCGCCTTTGAAATCGGGAATGTCGGCGCCGACCCAGGCCTTGCCGTTCCACGAGATCAGGCTGCGGCGCGGATTGAACGGTTTGCCCGAGACATCACAGGAGGCACGGTTGTACAGGATGCGGCGGTTGGCCGGCCACGCCCAGGCCCAGTTCAGGGTCTGGCCGATGCCGGTCGGGTCGCTGTTGTCGCGCCGCGCCATCAGGTTGCCGGCCGGGCTCCAGGCGCCGGCGAAGATCCAGCAGCCGCTGGCCGTGGTGCCGTCGTCGCGCAGTTCGGCAAAGCCGGCCAACTGCTCGCCGCCCTTGCGCGTGACGCGGGTGGGGTCCTTGGGGTCGACCAGATCCACCAGCGCCTTGCCGGAGTATTCCTTGGCCAGCTCTTCCGCGGTCGGGCTCTGCGGGTTGGAGTACGGCCAGGACAGGTTGACGATGGGGTCGGGGTACTTGCCGCCCTCTTCCTGGTACATCTTGCGCAGGCGCGTGAAGATCTGCGACATGATCTCGATGTCGCTCTTGGCCTCGCCTGGAGGCTCGGCGCCCTTCCAGTGCCATTGCAGCCAGCGCCCGGAGTTCACCAGCGCGCCGTCTTCCTCGGCGAAACAGGTGGTGGGCAGGCGGAACACCTCGGTCTGGATCTGCCTGGGATCGACGTCGTTGGCCTCGCCGGCGTTGCGCCAGAATTCCGAGGTCTCGGTGACCAGCGGGTCCATGATGACCAGGAACTTGAGCTTGGCGAAACCGGCGTTCAGCTTGGCCTTGTTGGGCGCGGCCGCCAGCGGGTTGAAGCCCTGCGCCAGGTAGCCGTTCATCTTGCCCTGGTGCATCAGCTCGTAGACCTGCAGCATGTCGTAGAGCTTGTCGAGCTTGGGCAGGTAGTCGAACGCCCAGTTGTTCTCGGCGGTCGCGGCCTTGCCCCACCAAGCCTTCATCAGGCTCACGTGGAACTTGCCGTAGTTCTGCCAGTAGCTGAGCTGGTTGGGCCGCAGCGGCTTGAGCGCGCGCGCGGCGATGTACTTGCCGTAGTCCTGCTCGGGCTCGTTGGGCAGCGTCATGTAGCCGGGCAGCAGGTTCGACATCAGGCCCAGGTCGGTCAGGCCCTGGATGTTGGAGTGCCCGCGCAATGCGTTCATGCCGCCGCCGGCCACGCCGATATTGCCCAGCAGCAACTGCACCATGGCGCCGGTGCGGATGATCTGCGAGCCGATGGAATGCTGCGTCCAGCCCAGCGCATACATGACACTGGTGGCGCGATCGGGCGTGGCGGTGGAAGCCAGCATCTCGCACACCGTCAGGAACTTGTCCCGCGGCGTGCCGCAGACCCGCTCGACCATTTCCTCGGTATAGCGCGAGTAATGCTTCTTCAGCAGTTGATAGACCGTGCGGGGATGCTGCAGTGTCGGGTCGGTCTTGACGTAGCCGTCATCGCCGCGCTCGTAGTCCCAACTGGCCTTGTCGTAGCTGCGCTTCTCGGCGTTGTAGCCTGAATACAGGCCCGCATCGAAGGCGAAGTCCTCGCGCACGATGAACGAAAAGTCGGTGTAGTTGCGCACGTACTCGTGCTGGATCTTGTCGTGATCCAACAGGTACTTGATGACGCCACCCAGGAAGATGATGTCGGTGCCGGTGCGTATGGGCGCGTAGAAATCCGCCACGGATGCCGAGCGCGTGAAGCGCGGATCCACGACGATCAGCTTCGCCTTGTTGTGGGCTTTCGCTTCCGTGACCCATTTGAACCCGCAGGGGTGGGCCTCGGCGGCATTGCCGCCCATGATCAGTACTACGTCCGCGTTCTTGATGTCGACCCAATGGTTCGTCATCGCTCCACGGCCAAACGTCGGGGCAAGACCTGCCACCGTCGGGCCATGTCAGACACGGGCTTGGTTGTCGAACGCCAGTATCCCCATGCTGCGCACGGTCTTGTGCGTGATGTAGCCGACCTCGTTGCTGCTTGCCGAGGCGGCCAGCATGCCGGTGGTCAGCCACCGGTTGACCGTCTTGCCGTCCGCCGTCTTTTCGACGAAGTTGGCATCGCGGTCGGCCTTCATGAGCTTGGTGATGCGCGTGAGCGCGTCGTCCCAGGAGATCCGTTCCCACTTGTCCGAACCGGGCGCCCGGTATTCCGGGTACTTCAGGCGGTTGGGGCTGTGGATGAAGTCGATCAGGGCCGCGCCCTTGGGACAGAGCGTGCCGCGGTTGACGGGGTGGTCGGGATCGCCCTCGATGTGCATGATGCTGGCGCGGGCATTCTTGGCGCCATCGCCCAGGCCATACATCAGCAGACCACAGGCGACCGAACAGTAGGGACAGGTGTTGCGCGTTTCCGTCATGCGCGCAAGCTTGTACTGGCGCACCTCGGCCATGGCCGTGCCGGGGGCAACCCCCAGCAAGGCAAGGCTCGAGCCGGCCAGTGTGGTACCGGTCACCTTGAAGAACTGGCGGCGGTTCATGTTGACCATGAAGCACTCCTCTCCGGGTGAAATGGGGGAAGCCGAGGGCCGATCCGGGAAAAGCCCCTGCGGGTCCCAAGGATATGCAAACAAGTATAGGCTCAGCGCGGGGCGGGCGCCATGCCCGGCCCTGCTCCAGGGGTGAAATCGGTCGACCCGAAATGATTTGCCGCCAGAATCGGCATTTTTCGCGAATTTTGGATCATCGCGTGACTGCTACCATTGCCGGCGGCGGGTTGCGTCCCGCCTTTCCGCCCGTCCCGCCTGTGCCCGTTGGAGCGCCGATGCGCCGTCTTGCCCCCCTGGCCCTGTCCCTATCCCTGATCGTGCCGAGCCTGACCCCGGCTCCAGCCGCCGCCGCCCCGGCGCTGACCCCGGCCGCCGCCGCCACCGAGTCCGCTCGCGAGGCGGCGATGGCCGGCTATCTGTATTTCTACCCGCTGCTCACGCTGGACCTGACACGGCGCCAGTTCACGCATCCTTCGCAGGGCGCCGCCGGCGCGCCGGCCAATGCCTTCCTGCACGCCCGCGCCCTGCCCCGTCCCGGCGCGGCCACGCCCTGGGCCAACCCCGACATGCTGCGCAGCACCGCCTGGCTCGACCTGAGCGCCGGCCCGGTGGTGCTGTCGCTGCCCGACAGCCACGGGCGCCTGTACACCCTGACCCTGCTGGACCTGTGGAACGAGGCCTTCGCCACCCTCGGCAAGCGCAGCACCGGCACCGCCCGAGGCAACACCGCGATCGTGCCGCCGGGCTGGACCGGCACCCTGCCCTCGGGCATGACTCGCATCGACGCCCCCACGACCTACGTCTGGGCCCGCACGCTGGTGCGGACCGACGGACCGGCCGACTATCCGGCGGTCCACGCCCTGCAGAATGGTTTCACCCTGACGCCGCTGGCGCAGTGGAACCTGCCGCCACAGTCGCAGCGGATCAGGGCCGACCCGTCGCTGGACCTGAAGACGCCGGTACGCGAACAGGTCGAGTCGATGCCGACCGACGCCTTTTTCACCTATGCCGCCGAACTGCTGCGCCGCAACCCTGCGCACGCCACCGACCAGCCGGTGCTGGCTCAATTGCGCCGGGTCGGGCTGATCCCCGGCCGGCCATTCGACTTCGACAAGCTCGACCATCCGGTCAAGCAGGGGCTGCGGCGCGGTCTGCGCGAAGGGCGCGAACGCATGCAGGCCGCCGCCGGCGTCAGCCTGGCCAGCGTCAACGGCTGGCAACGGGAAACGGCCAGCGCCGGTGTCTACGGCAACGCCTACCTGCGGCGCGCGCTGTCGGCCCAGGCCCAGCCCGGCGCCGGGCTGCCCGAGGACCTGTCGGTGCTGCTGCTGGCCGCCGACAGCCTGGGTCGGCCGCTGGACGGCGCACACCGCTACACGCTGCATTTCGACAGCGGCCAATTGCCCCCGGCAGGGGCGCTGTGGTCGCTGGCCGCCTATGACGGACAAGGACTGCCGGTGACCAATCCGATCGACCGCTATGCGCTGGGCGATCGCGATCCGCTGCAGTTCAACGCCGATGGCTCGCTCGACCTGCTGCTCAGCCACGTCGCGCCCGAGCCCGGCGCCCAGGCCAACTGGCTGCCCGTGGCCGCCAGCGGGCCGATATATGTGCTGCTGCGGGTCTACGCCCCCGGGCCGGCCCTACTCGACGGCCTGTGGGCGCCGCCACCCGCCGTGCGCGATGAGCCCGAGCCCGAGCCGGGGCCCGCGCAAGAGCCCGCGCCGGCAGCCGCCGTCCTCCCCGCCGTCGGCGCCCCCGCGCCAGCCATGCCCGCGAAGAAACCCTGACAAACCCGCTGCCGACGGCGTCATGACAGGGTTTCGCCACTACCATAGGCGTTTTGTCGCCGAGTAGAACGCCCGCCATGGACGAAGCCTTTAGCCACCAACTGTCGATGACCATCCTGATGACGCCCGATATGGCGAATTTCTCGGGCAATGTGCACGGCGGAACCATTCTCAAGTACCTCGACCAGGTTGCCTACGCCTGTGCCAGCCGCTACGCCGGCCAATACGTCGTGACCCTGTCGGTCGACCAGGTCGTGTTCCGCGAACCGATCCACGTCGGCGAACTGGTGACCTTCCTGGCGGCCGTGAACTACACCGGTCGCACCTCGATGGAAATCGGCATCAAGGTAGTCACCGAAGACATCCGCAGGAAGCTGGTGCGCCACACCAATAGCTGCTATTTCACGATGGTGGCCGTGGACGACCAGGGCGCGCCCACCGCGGTGCCGCCGCTGGCGCCGCGCAACCTCGAGGAAAAGCAGCGCTTCGAGGCCGCCAGCCTGCGCCGCGAGCTGCGCCAAGAGATGGAACGGCGCCATGATGAAATCAAGCGCGAAACCACCCATGAAGGATAAAAGCCCCCACGCCGCGCGCGCTAGCTGCCCCCCAAGGGGGCTGCCCGCCCTTGGGGCGGCCCCCTTGGGGGGCGGGCGGCTATTCTTGCGATGAGCGGCGTCCGGGTCGCAGGTGAGCGGACATGAAAACCGGGCCTTGAGGCCCGGTTCTTTTTGGCGACAGCGCAACGCGGCGCGTCATGCGCCCTCGGCCGCGCCCGGCGGGCGCGATGGCGGCGCCGTCACGGCCGGCTCGCGGTCGCGGCCGACCATGCGCTTGAGGCCCAGCCACTGCTGCGCCCAGAAGCCCTTGCCGTAGTCGCGGCCGCCCAGCTCCGGCTGCTGGTCATGAATGCCGGTGGGGCCGTAGCCGACGCCGAAGCGCGCCGAGCGGAACAGCACGTCCCAGACCGGGAACAGCGCGGCGAAGTTGTAGCCGCCGGCCGGCCCAGGCGTCGACGCGTCGTAGGCGATGGAATGGTGATGGCGGTGAAAACGCGGGCTGACCAGCAGGCGCTCGCCGATGGCGCCGAAGTGCATGCGCAGGTTGGCGTGCGAGAAGCTCTGCGCCAGTTGGGTGATGGCCACGATCGCCACGAACTGCGCGGGCGGCACGCCCACCAGTTGCGACACGAACACCACCACCACGTCGCGCAGCATGTCGTCCAGCAGGTGGTTGCGGTCGTCGCTCCAGATGGTCATCTGGCGCTGGCTGTGGTGCACCGCGTGCAGCGCCCAGAGCCAGGCGAAACGGTGCTGGGCGCGGTGGTACAGGTAGTCCACCAGGTCGAACAGCAGCAGGTAGATGATCAGGCTGACCCAGGCCTGGTCGGTCACGCCGGGCCAGTACTGGTCGAGCTGGAACGGCGCGAAGCCCCAGATGTGCAGTTGCCCGAAGATGCTGTCCCAGAACGGGTCGATGGTGAAGAAGAGCGCCAGGCGGAACAGGCCCAGGCGGTGGATCAGCGTGTAGATCACGTCGATGCCGATCTGGCGCCGGTCGGTGACAGGCTCGACCGGCCGCAGGCGCTGCAGCGGGCCGAACACCAGCAGCAGCACCACCACCTGCAACAGGCCGACCAGCAGCCACATGGTGGCGTCGTAGCCGTCCTCGATGAAATTGCTCAGGCCCAGGTGGAACAGCGCCGGCTGTACCAGGGCTTCGAACAGCCATTGCTGGCAGTTCCCGAACCATTGACTCAGCGTATCCATGATCAGCGATGCGTGGCGATCCAGTCGCGATAGGCAGGATGGGTATCCAACGTGGCAAAACAATAGCCCTTGCGCTGCAGGCCTTCAATCAGCGGCTCCAGCACGGCCGGGGCCCAGGGGTCCTGGCGCGACCAGATGCCCAGGTGCGCCAGCAGGATGTCGCCGGGCTTGATGGTGCGCAGCGCCTGCTCCAGCAGCTTGGCGTTGGGGTACTTGTCGCTGGGCAGTTCGTCGCCCAGGAAGCCGGCGGGCGCCCAGCCCACGTGCTCGAAGCCGCAGGCCTTGGCGGCGCGCAACAGGGCCGGCGAGGTCTTGCCGCCCGGCGCGCGGTACAGCGGCAGCATCTGCTTGCCCGTCATCTGGGTGAAACGGGCGGCGGAGCGCTTGATCTCGGCGCAGTACTGCTCGGCGGTCCAGGTCTGGCGCTTGCCCGCGTCGGGGCCGGCGCTGGGTTTGACGCGGAACTTGCCGCCCGGCAGGTCGCCCTGCCAATAGACGTGGTCGTAGGTGTGCGAGCCGAACACGTGGCCTTCGGCGGCGCGCGCCTTCCACCACGGCGCCCAGTGGTCGTCCAGGCTGCTGCCGTCGGTCAGGGTGCGCTCGTTGGCCAGGAAGAACGTGACCTTGACGTGGTGGCGCGCCAGCACGTCGGCGATCAGCGGCGCCACGCCCATGTGGCCGGTATCGAAGGTCAGGTAGACCGGCTTGTCACAGGTCGCCGGGGCCGCCGTGGCGGCCTGTGCCGCCAGCGCCAGGCAGACGGCGGCGGCCAGTTGCCGGTTAGCGGGTCGGCGCATGGTTCAGCGTCCAGACGCCGTGCGGCGACTTGCCGACGTTGACCTGCTTGACGACCTTCTTCTGCTCCAGGTCCACCACGGTGAGCTTGCGGGCCCAGCGCGAAGTGACCAGCAGGGTCTTGCCGTCGGCCAGCACGTCCATGCAATCGGGGCCGCCCGGCACCGGGAAGGTGTCGACCACGGCCAGCGTCTGCAGGTCGATACGGCTGATGGAGTTGGCAGTGCGATTGCTGACGAACAGATGGCGGTGGTCGCCCTGGGCGCGGAAGGCATGGGCGCCGGCGGCGGTCTTGATGCGCGAGATCAGCTTGGCCGGCCCTTTGCTGACGTCATAGGCCTCGACGTACGAATCGCCGGTCAGAGCCACCAGCAGCGTCTTCTGGTCGGGCGTCAGGAACACGTCGGCCGGCGTCTTGCCGACCGGGACGGTCCACTTGGGCGTCTGCGTGGCCAGGTCGATGGCGATGAGCTGGTCGCTGTCCTGCAGCGTGACGTAGGCCGTGGTGCTCTTGGCATCGATCATGATGTGGCTGGGCGTCTTGCCGGCCGGGATGCGCTTGACCAGCTTCAGGTCGAAGCCCTTTTCCAGCGGCTGCCAGGCATAGATGTCGATGTGGTCGAGGCGGTTGGCGGCCGTGACGAACCACTTCATGTCGGGCGAGAACTGCAACTGGTAGGGGTCGACGATGCCGGTCAGGGTGCGCTGCACCTCGCCGGTCTTGGGGTCCATCAGCGTGATCGAGTCGCCGGTGGCGTTGGCCACCATCAGCGACTTCTTGTCAGGCGTGAGATACAGGTGGTGCGGTTCCTTGCCGGTGGGAACACGCCGCATTTCGGTGTAGTTAGCCGGATCGACGATGCTGACATTCGCGTCCAGGGAGTTCAGGACAAAAATCGGGGCCGACACCGCGGCGGCGCTAAGCGCCATCCCTGCGCTGAAAATGGCGCAGCGGACAAAAAGCAAGGGATTCAATTTCCAGGTCCGACAAAAGGGGATCGGGCACCGATCCCGGCGGCTGCCATTTTGGCATAGCCGCCTGTCAAAAAACCGTAAGTCAGAGCCTCGCTGGCAAACCCGCGAGCTTGTTGCGACCCCGCAACAGGCGGGTGTTTGACCGATCGCAACAATCGCAAAAAATCGTTGCGCGCCAAGCGCTTGCCGACGCGCGCGGCCCCGCGCGAAGCACCCGTCCCAAAGCGTGGCGACGGGCACTTTGGTGGCCTTGACGAAGGCCAGCGCGTCGGCCACGACTACGCCGAAAGCTGTACTGGATAGCGCCCGGGCGCCGTCCTATACTGGATTGGCCCTTGCTGGACGTTCCTTTTCTCAAAGGAGACGCAACATGTACAGGCATCTGCTCATTGCCGTGGACGGCTCACTGCTGTCGGAATCGGCCTTCAAGAAAGCGCTCGTGTTCGCCAAGGAAATGAACGCGACCATCACCCTGCTGCGCGCCATCCCGGAAGACCACCTGACCGTCTATCAGGCGGAGATGCTGGGGGCTCACCAGGCCCAGCACACCGACCAGGCCCGCAAGAACGCCACCGCCTACCTCGAAGGACTGGAAACCGAGGCGCGCCACGCGCTGGTGCCCTGCGACACCGCCGTGGCGGTCAACGACCATCCGCACGAAGCCATCGTCGACACGGCGCAACAGCGTGGCTGCGACCTGATCGTGATGGGGTCCCACGGCCGCCACGGCATGACCGGCTTCCTGCTGGGCAGCGAGACCCAGCGCGTGCTGGCGCGCACCAAGCTGCCGGTGCTGGTGTACCGCTGAGATCCCCCTACGGCATGGCGGCCGTGGCCGGCGCATGCTGGAAGGTGAAGCTGTCGGCATAGACATGATCCAGGCTGGCGCCGCGCCCCGCCAGCAAGGCGGTCGCCTCGCTGATCATGGCCGGCGCGCCGCACAGGTAGATGGCGTGCTCGGACAGGTCGGCATGGTCGGCCAGCACCGCCTGCTGCACATGGCCGCGCCGCCCCTGCCAATCGGCGCCGGCGCGCGACAGCACCGGCACGAAATTGAATTCGTACAAGCGCCCCGCCCAGCTCTCGATCACGTCACGCAGATACAGGTCGGCCTCGGTCCGCATGCCCCAGTAGAGCGTCACTGGCGGGCAATCGTCATCGTCCAGCAGCGATTCCAGGATGGCCTTGATTGGCGCGATCCCGGTGCCGGTGGCCATCATGATCATGGGCCGCCAGTCTTGCTCGTGGTAGCTGAACACGCCCAGCGGCGCCTCGATCTCGAGCGCCGCCCCGGGCCGCGCCTGGCCCAGCCAATGGTCGGTATAGCGGCCGCCGGGAATACGGCGCACATGGAAATCGAGCCGGTTGGCGGCCGGCGCCGACGCCATCGAAAAACTGCGGGTGGCGCCGTCGGGCAGCACCACGTTCATATACTGGCCGGGCGCATAGTCCAGCGGCGTGTCCGGCGGCAGCGCCAGCGTCAGGTGGATGACGTCGTCGCACAGCGCCGTGATTTCCTGCACACTGGCCGCCAGCCGGCGCGGCTCGGCGAACGTGCGTGGATTCGGCACGCTGATGCACAGGTCGCCGCAGGGCCGCGCCTGGCACGCCAGGGCATAGCCCTGCGCCGCCTCTTGCGGCGTCAGCGCCATGGGGAATTCCTCATACGCAACGCGGCCTTCGGCCAGCTTGATGCGGCAGGTGCCGCAGCCGCCGAAGGTGCATTCGTGCGGCAAGCGGATCGCGGCGCGCTCGGCCGCCTGCAACACGGATTCATCCGGCTCGACCATGAAGGCCTGCCCGGTTTCGAGGATCTGCACGCGATATGCCATGACCGCCCGCCGCCTATTTCTTGATGTCGGCCTGCACCAGCACTTTCATGCCGCGCGGCTCCAGCAGTTCGGCCAGCGCGCTCAGCGCCGCCAGCCCCGCCTGGGTATCCTGCTCGCCATTGCCGCCGCTCAGGCCGACGCCGCCGATCACCTCATCATTGACCACGATCGGAAAGCCGCCCACGAACGCGGCGAACTTTCCCTCGAAGCTCCACTGAATGCCAAATGCCTCATTGCCCGGCAGCGCGGGGCCGTTGGGCGGGGTCGTGAACAGGTGCGTGGAGCGCTTGTGCCCGGACGCCGTGAATGCCTTGTTCCAGGCGATCTGCGGACCGGTGATGCGGGCGCCGTCCATGCGTTCCAGCGCTATCGGATAGCCGCCATCGTCGACGATGCACACCGATTCGAGCACGCCGATCTGCTCCGAGCGGGCGATGGCGGCCCGCACCATGAGGCGCGCTTCTTCAAGTTCCAGGCGATATATCTGCTTCATATCCTTGCTCCAGGTGGGCCGTCAGCCGGCGCGGTAGACGGTCTTGATCTGCGTGTAGAACTCCAACCCGACACGGCCCGATTCGCGGAACGTCGAGGTGCTGGAGCTTTTCAGCCCGCCGAATGGGGCGTTGATGAGGTTGCCGGTGGTAGTGCGGTTGATCTTGACGGTGCCGGCCTGGATGTCGCGGGCAAAGCGATGGGCATAGCGCGCGTCGGTGGTGGCGATGGCCGCCGACAGGCCGTATTCGGTGTCGTTGGCGCAGGCAATGGCCTCGTCGTAGCCATCCACCGCGATCAGCGCCAGCACCGGCCCGAAGATTTCCTCGCGCGCTATCCGCATCTGCTGCGTCACGTCGGTGAACAGGGCCGGTGTCACGAAATAGCCGTGGTCGAAGCCCGGGCCTTGCATGCGCTCGCCGCCGGTCAGATGGGTCGCTTCCTGCTTGCCCAGCGCGATATAGCTCAACACGGTATCGAGCTGCTTGCGCGTGGCCAGGGGCCCCAGGTCGAAATTGCCGTCCAGCCCATTGCCGATGGTCAGCTTGCCCATGCGCGCCAGCAGCTTGTCGGTGAACGCCGCCACCACCTTGCGGTCGACCAGCAGGCGGCTGGTGCCGGTGCAGGCTTGGCCGCTGAGCGAAAAGCCGCCCTTGACCGCCAGGTCCACCGCACGGTCCAGATCCGCATCGGCCAGCACGATCAGCGGGTTCTTGCCGCCCAGTTCCATCTGGGTGCGCGTGGTCAGGCCGGCGCCGCGATGGATCTGTTCGCCGGCGGCGGTCGAGCCGGTGAAGGAGATAGCGCGCACCTGCGGCGCGGTGGTGATGACCTGGCCCACCTTCGAGGCCGGGCCGGTCAGGAAATTCAGCACGCCAGGAGGCACGCCGGCCTCGACCAATGCCTCGGCCAGCCGGTAGCCGCTCAGCGGCGCATCGGACGAGGGCTTGAACACCACCGTGTTGCCGGTGATGAGGGCCGGCGCAATCTTGCGGGCGGGAATCGAAATGGGGAAGTTCCACGGCGAGATCACCGTGACCACGCCCAGCGGCTCGCGCTGGCTGTAGACCACCATGTCGGGATCGTCATTGACGAAAGTCTCGCCCGTGAACGACTGCCCTTCCACGGCGTAGAAGCGCAGGGTCTGGGCCGAGCGCAGCACTTCGTCGCGCGCCAGCGCCAGGCCTTTGCCCTCCTCGCGAGTCAATTCACGCGCCACGCTGTCGGCCCGGTCTTCCAGGATCTGCGCGGCGCGCAACAGGATGGCGGCGCGCTTGGAAATCGGCGTGTCGCGCCAGGCGGCGAACGCGTCGGCGGCGGCGGCCACCGCGCGGGCGGCATCGGCCGCGTCCGACTGCTGGAAGTGCCCCACCACGTCCGAGGTGTTGGCGGGATTCAGGTTGGGCGTCGTAGCGCCCGAGGCGCAGGCCACCCATTCACCGCCGATGTAGTTGAGAAATGCCTGCTGCGAGAGATCGTCCACGGAGGTCGTTCCTTTGCCGGGCTGGCCGGGATGCCCGGAAATTGGCCGTCTTAGGTAATTTCTGAATATTGTATACTTTAATCCGTTTGATTCGATCCGCGTAAACCCGCACCCGCGCTCAGCCCCAGATCAGCACGGCGCAGATGGTGGACACGCACAGCGCCAGCACGACCGGCAGCAACAACGCCCGCACCAGCGACAGCACATGCACCCGCGCGAACCCCGCCACCGCGATCAACGATGACCAGGCGATCAGCGTGCCACCCCCGGTCCACACCGCGCCCATCTGGCCAACCGCCGCCAGGGTCGCCGGGTCCACGCCCACCACCGGCCCCAGCGCGCCCGACAGCGTGCCGGTCAGCGGCAGGCCGGCGAAGCCCGACCCGTCGATGCCTGTGATCATGCCCACCAGCAACACGCCGAACGCCACCAGGAAATGGTTTTCCGGAATCAGGTGCTGGCCGGCCGAGATCACCTCGAACAGCAGGCCCGGCGCCTGCGCCTGGGGCACGCCCAGGATCTGCGCGGCCGTCTCGTTGGCGCCGATGAAGAAAAAGCCGGCGATCGGCAGCACCGAGCCCATCGCCTTGAAGGCGAACACGAAGCCGTCGGTGACGTGCTCCGGGCAGACGTCCAGCATCTTGCGCGGGCCTTCGGCGGCCAGCGTCACCAGCATCATCACCACAAACGCCACGCCGCCCACCAGCGCCGCCGCGTCGCCGCCGCGCAGCGCCGGCAGCGCCGGGAACAGCCGCGGCAGCACCATCACGGCGATCACGCCCAGGAAGGCCAGCGGCGTCACCACCGCGAACACGCGCGACCAGCGCACCCGGCGCCGCGCCTGCTCATCCAGTCCGGGGCCGCGCGGCAGCGCGGGATCGGCGCCCATGGTGCCGCGCGCCAGCTCGGCCTTGTCGAACGAACCCGAATGCTCGATCTCGGCCAGGCTGCCGTCCTGGGCCCGCGCCTGCCAGGCCGCCAGCAGGCCCGCGTCGGCCGGCACAATGTGCTTGCGGATCAGCAGATAGGCGGCGGTCAACGCCACCGCCCCGGTGATCAGCGACAACGCCAGCGCCCGGTCCGCCACCACCGCGGCACTGACGGCGGCGCCGGCGGCCTTGGCGCTGATGCCTGGCGCCACGCCGATCACGTAGTCCGACGACAACGCCATACCCTGGCCGGCGATGGCGATCGCCATGGCCCCGGCCAGCGGCGGCAGTCCGGCGGCGATGGCCGCGGGCAGCAGGATCGCCGACACCAACGGGACCGCCGGCGTCGGCCAGAAGAACAGCGAGATCACATAGGTACAGAGGGCGATGATCACGAACGACGAATGCCCGCCGCGCATCACCCGCCGGAATGGCTGCACCATGCGCACGTCCGCCTGCAGCGTCTTGAGCGCATTGAGCAGGGCGGTCATGAAGGTGATCACCAGGAAGATATTGAAGAGCTCTTTGGCGGCCACGAAGCTGGCCGAGAAAATCCCGATCAGCGCGCTGATCGGGTTGCCGGTGATGGCCAGCACCACCAGGAACGTGCCGATCACCGACGGCACCACCACGTTTGCCCGCAGGATCATCGTCACGATGATCGCGGCAACGCTGATCAGGTACATCCAGTGAGCGGCGTTGAGCACGACGTCCGATTGCATGCGCTATTCCCCTTGTCGACGTGGCTGTTAAGTCGCCACTTCGGTATACTATATTTCGTTATGCGCTATACCAATCGAAATATGCAGTGCCTAGGGAAAGCGATAATTCTGAAATTTCCATGAATACTTGTGGAAAATCAGTGCATTATGTTGGAGCGTCAGCCCAACATTGGTGCATCGCCAATTTTCAATCAGACTATCGTATACACAACAAGACTCAACTTCGGCATGGCAAGCTCCCTTCCCGATCTCTGGCATTACGCCGCCATGGCCGCGGTGGTGTTCGGCGCTGCGCTGGCGCAGGGGGTGGGCGGCATCGGCTTCGCCATGTTCGCCGCGCCGGTGGCGGCATTGTGCTTCCCGCAACTCGCGCCCGGCCCGCTATTGACCCTGGGCGGCTTCATTTCGCTGCTGACCGCCCTGCGCGAGCGCGCCGCCATCGACTGGCCGGCGGTCGCCTACGCGCTGGGCGGACGCGCCGCCGGCACGCTCATCGCCATTTACGCCATGGCCCGCTTCGCGCCGCAGACACTGGGCCTGCTGTTCGCCTGCATGATCCTGGCGGCCGTCGCCCTCAGCGCGGCCGGGCTGCGGTTTACCGCCACGCCCGGACGCGTCTCCGGCGCGGGCGTGGCCTCCGGCATCATGGGCACCATGACCTCGGTCGGCGCCCCGCCGATTGCCCTGGTGCTGCAGCATGCCGAGCCGGCGCGACTGCGCGCCACGCTTGGCATGGTGCTGTTTCTGGGTTCGATCTTCTCGCTGGCCATGCTCGCCTGGGCGCGCCGCTACACCGGTTACCACGCCGGCCTGGCGCTCAGCCTGGCGCCTTTCCTGCTGGCCGGCTTCGCGGTTTCCGGACGCCTGCGCCACCGGCTGCCGCCGCGCGCGGTGCGTGCTGCGCTGCTGGCGGCCTGCGCCCTGGGCGCGCTGGGCGTGATCGGCAAGGCCCTGTGGGCCGGTTGACGTCCGCACTTCCCGCCGCCGGCGCGCCGCCCGGTAATACAATGAAGACTGTATCCATTCCGCCAGACCTGCTCGCCATGACCACCACGCCCGTCAGCCCGCAAGCCGTAGACACGCAGTCATCTGCCCCGCTGAAAATCGGCGAGCAGCATCCGCAGTTGTTCGCGGTCATCCGCGACAAGCTGCGCGAGCGCATCCTCAGCGGTGAATTCACGCCGGGCGACCGCCTGGTCGAAGGACGCCTGTCCGAGGAAATGGGGGTGTCGCGCATCCCGGTGCGCGAGGCGTTGCGGGCGCTTGCGGCCGAAGGCCTGGTCACCATCGAGCCGCGCCGCGGCGCGTCGGTGTCGGTGCTGTCTGACGCGGTGGCCTATGACATGGTGGAAGTGCGCGCCACGCTCGAAGGCCTGAACGCCAAGCTGGCGGCGCAACGCCGCGACGACGAGACGGTGGCGCGCCTGCAGGCGTTCCTGCGCGAGGGCGCCGAGGCCGCGCGCGGCGAGCAGCTCGACAAGTTCCTGGCGCTCAATTCGCAATTCCACGAAATGCTGGCCACCATCGGCGGCAATGTGGTGCTGACCGACCTGATGCGTTCGTTGCGCGACCGCACCGCGCTGCTGTTCGCGCCCAGCAACATGCATCGCGCCAGGCAGAACTGGGATGAACACTCGCAGATCCTGAACGCCGTCATCGCCGGCAACGGCGACCTGGCCGCGCTACTGGCCAGCCAGCACGTGCACAATGCCGCCAAAGCCTATACCGACGCGCGCCAGGCGCATCCATCGGCCGCCGCCTGAATCCCGCGTCGGCGGCGAGCTCAGGGCGTCACGGGCGCCGGTTGTCCGGCGCCGTCGACCACCACGCCCTTGCCGTCGCGCACGACCCAGGACACCGCCACGTCACCCAGCACGAAAGTCTGGCAGGCCATGCGATAGCCGGCCTCGAAATCCTCGGGCCGCAAGTGCTTGCGCTCCTTGGGCTTGATGGCGTCCGTATGCTCCAACCCCTGCTCGATGCGGCACTTGCAGGTGCCGCACAGGCCACCGCCGCACTTGAACGGAATGCCGCCCTGTTCCTTGAGCGATACCCGCAGCAGGTTGCTGTTCTCGGGTGCGCTGGCCACTTTGCCGCCATTCGATAAAAACGTGATCTTGACCATGCTGCTCAATACTCCGCGGCGACGGGGCCGCAACGCCGCGTCAGGGTGGTTTGCATGCTGCCGAAACGGCTCAGGTGCGCCAGCTCGCGGCGGGCGGCCTCGAGCGAGGTGAACGATTCGAGAAACTTGGACGGCACGCGATTGACGATAAAGGGCGGTGTTTCCTCGGTCACCAGCAGGCGCGCCGGGCCCCGCAGGCGGGCGATGCTGAACACGGCGCGCGTCCTGCCATCGCAGGCGTAGTCATAGGTTTCGACAATCTCGCCCTGCGCGTCCAGCTCGGTGCGGTACACGCCGGGCTTGGACGTCAGGATCACGAACACGGCGTCATTCGCGTCGCGGGTCATGCGCGCTTCCTTTGCATCGGTTGGAATCGGAAATGCGGGACTGGGAACATCGCACGGCCCCCTGGCGCTAGCGTTGCGCCACCGCGGCGGCCGGCTCGCGCGCGGCCGCCGCCTCGGCGTCCTGCGCCAGCTCGATATCGTGGCCCAGCCACAACTGGCAGGCCAGCCGGTAGCCCGCATCGACGCGCTCGCCCAACTGCTTTTTTTCCTTCCAGTTCACCGGCGGCAGGTGCTCCGCCCCCGCCAGCACGCGGCAAGCGCATTTGGCGCATTTGCCCATGCCGCATTCGTAGCGCAGGTGGGGGAAGGGAAACTGCCGGATGCCGGCGCGGACCACCAGGTTGGCGTTGTCCGGCACCTCCCCGGTATAGGTCTGGCTGCCTTTGTGGAATACGACGGTAGGCATGGATCGGTTATCCGGTTGGGACCCCGCGGCAGCCCCCAAACGCTTGCGCGCGGGGGCTGCCGCGAATCGGGCATCAGGCCGCCAGGCCCAGTTCCGGCAGCGCGATTTCCTGCTGCACGTAATCGGTGTAGAGCGCGGTGGTGTACAGCAGCCGCATCTGCGCGCCAATCTCGCAGATCTTCAGGCAGCGCTGCTGCAGCTCGACCGTGTTGGCGTGTTCCAGCACGATCTGGTAACCGCGTTCGCCATGGATCTCGTCGGACACGATGTGCAGGTCGAAGAACTCGACCTCTTCGTCCGTGAAGCCATATTTTTCGCGCAGGGTCGGGGTCTGCTTGCGGTAGATTGACGGCACCTGCGATTCCAGGCCCACCACCAGGCCGGCCACGGCCACGATGGGGTCTTCGCGCATGGCCACGGCGTAGCACCAGCTTTGCAGCGCCCGGGTGGTGGGCGACATGTTGTCCGGATTGGTGACGCGTTCGCGGGTGGTGCCGCAAGCCTCGGCAAAGCGGATCAGCAGATCGGTATGGCGGTCGCCGCCGATTTCCTCTTCGTACATGTTCGCCAACAGGAAATCCTTGGCCTCGGTGTAGGTGTCGGGGGTGCGGGCATACAGGTAGCCCAGGTAGTCGGCGAACGGACCGACGTAGTGGTAGTGGTTCTCGGCCCAGCGCGCCAGGTGCTCGCGACTGAGCTTGCCTTCGGCCCAGGCAATGGAAAAGGGCGAGGCGTTGGCGCTCTTGCCCTTGATCGCGTTTTCCAACGCGGTGCGGAATTCATCTCGGTTCATCAGTTCTGCCATGACGCGCTCCAGGTCTGTGAGGGAGGGGCCGGCCGAAAACTTCGACCGATGCAGAACATTGTATACCGTCTACTGTTTTGATCGACTAGGGTATTCCCGTTGCCTTGGCAACCCACGGGAACTGTCCCTCTTCTATCAATGACTTGGATCAATACGGAGCGGTTGGAACCCAGGGTTTACCCTGGTACAATGAATACAATTTCAATGCAATCCGGAAATACCATGAACACCCGCCATCCCCTCGGAGACGCCCCGATCGGCCAGCAACTGCTGGCGCACTACGCCGACCGCGATGCCGTGCGCCACGCCACGCCCCTGTTCCCCTCGTCCTGGGCCGAATGCCTGGCTCCGTTCCGCAACGCGCGGCTGCGCCCGCAGGCAAAAGCCGCGCCGCGACGCGGCGAAGGCGCCCCCGTCGGCCAGGCCGGCTGAACCTGTCCGCGACCGGGCCGTCGACCCGCTTTCGGCCGCGTGCCGCGCAGGCGCGCGTCGTGAAAGTGTGAAACAGGAATCCGTCGCGCCCGGCGCGCCGCGGGTTCAGGACCGCGCGTCACCCGCTGCGGCGGACCCGCCGCCGTCTGCGCGCAAGCGCGCCCCGCCGTGCTGGCGCCGCAGCGCCGCCAGCAGCAACACCAGCAAGAACCCCAGCGTATAGGCCAGCATGTCCCACCAGTCCGGCACGCTGCCCAGGATCACGCGCAGCACCGGTTGCTCCAGGCGCCAGCCAAAGTGGCGCGCCAGGTACTGGCCCAGTTCGACGGCATAGCCGGTCAACAGCGCCGCCAGCGCCAACGGCAGCACGCCCGCGCGGATGAAGCTGCGGTACACCAGATAGGCCCAGCCGACCGCCACCACGTCACCCACGAAGCCGCGCAACAGCGGATAGGGCTTGCCCAGAGTGGCAATCAGGGCCTCCACGACGGTCACGGCCAGCAGCGCGGCAAAAGCCGATCGGTTGAAAGTCAGTCTCATTGCAACGCCAGGCGCCCGCGGCGCGCAAAACACGGTTATTGAAACGGCCGATGCAACTGCTAACGTACTTTTCAGGCCGGCAAGCGTAGCCTGATTCCACCACGCCGCAGGCGAGGGTACTAGAAAACAGAGGAGACAAGCATGAGCGCATTCGATCCGGATGGGCGCCGACGCTTTCTGCGCCAGGCCTGCGCCCTGGGCGCGACCGGCACGCTGGCCGGCCACGCCCTCACCAGCCTGGCGGCCCCGGCCACCGTCACCCTGCCTTTCGCCAACGGCGAGCGCGACCTGGTCGCCTATCCGCAGAAGCGCCCCCTGATCCGGCTGACCTCGCGGCCCCCGCAACTGGAAACACCGTTCGCGGTCTTCAATGAAGACCTGATCACGCCCAACGACGCCTTCTTCGTGCGCTACCACCTGGCCAATATCCCCACCGCCATCGACCCCGCCGCCTACCGGCTGCGCATAGGCGGAATGGTGGCCAGGCCGCTGGAACTGTCGTTGGCCGACCTGAAGCAGCAGTTCGGCGCGCCAGTCGAACTGGTCGCGGTCACGCAGTGTTCCGGCAACAGCCGCGGCTTCTTCGAACCGCGCGTGGGCGGCGGCCAATCGGGCAACGGCGCCATGGGCAATGCTCGCTGGCTGGGCATCCCGCTCAAGCGGGTGCTGGATAAAGCCGGCATCAAGGCCGGCGCGCAACAAGTGACATTCGAAGGCATGGACCGGCCGGTGCTGCCAGGCACGCCCGAGTTCATCAAGGCTTTGGACGCGGCCCATGCGCTCGACGGCGAGGTGATGCTGGCCTATGCCATGAACGGCGCCGACCTGCCCATGCTAAACGGCTATCCGGTGCGACTGGTGGTGCCGGGCTACTACGGCACCTACTGGGTCAAGCACCTGGCAGACATCAAGGTGCTTGACCGGGAATTCGACGGTTTCTGGATGCAGAAGGCCTACCGTATCCCCGACAACGACTGCGCCTGTACGCCACCGGGCAAGGCCCCGGAAAAGACCCGTCCGATCGGGCGCTACAACGTGCGCAGCTTCATCACCAGCCTGGCCGATGGCGACCGCGTCGC